>NZ_JBJIAL010000004.1:0-275699 GCF_045310895.1 Mycobacterium sp. SMC-18 | reverse complement strand
CTCATTTTCGAGAGACCTCGACCTCTATCCCGGCAACGACGCGCCAACCACCTCTACACCCTCATCTGTGAAGAGCCCCATAACGCTCGGCTCCGTTTCCTCATTCCGGCAGCACGGGTGCGCGTTGGAGGCGTGGACTTACTTCAATTCACGCCGTCATGCAGCGGCCTATTTGTCGAACATGTGCGTGATCTCGTTGCGCTTCTTGTCCATTTGGTTCTCGATGTAGAAACCGTTGGAGAGCGCCAACACGAGTACCACAGCCGCGCCGACACGTGCCCACTTGGGAGCGCCCATGATGAACGCGACGGCCACGCTGCCGGCCACGAGCGCGACACCCATCCATACCAAGCCAGAGCCAGACATCAAACTCACTGACTGCATCGACATCACAAGCCCCACAGCGGCAAGTACACATACAGCCGCTGCGACGGCAGCACTCTTGCTGTTGGCCGCGCTCGCCGGAGGGGGTGCCCCCGGAGCGGTCGGCACGCTCCATTCGGCCCCGTTCCAATAACGCTTTCCGTTGGGATCAGACGGGTCTGAATACCACCCCGGGGAACGCGGAGACGCAGTCACAATCCGGACGCTAGCAGCAAGCGCACAGTGAGTAGTCGGCTTCCGCGAACCTAATTGACGCAACACCAAACGGCCAGCCGAAGAGACGACGCGATTACCGTCCGGAGAAGAAGTCTCTGGCCTGCCGCAAAGTCTCAAATACCGCTTTCCCCGCGATAGCGCCGTAGCTGCCAAGCTCACGTGCGCTGAAGCCTGCACCGACTACTAGCGGGTCGGATACGTTGCGCCACTGGAGGTATGCACCGGGAAAAGTGTCAGGACCCGGGAAAGTCTCGGCGCTTGGGTACAAGCCCACAGTTTGTGGTCTCGGGCAACGAACCGCAACGTGTACCAACTTGCCACGTGCGGTGACTACCCCCTCGGGGACCGCGCTGTTAACGGCCTCAGTATCGAGTGCACCGTGGTACGCCCGATTGTTCGTATACGTCGCCTTCCGATACTCGCGCATACTGTAGATGGCCGAGACACAGCCATGCAGCGCCGACCGGTGGGCTACCGACGATTCGTCAGATTCCTTGCAAAGTCGATCAAACTCGAAGTCGAAGTCCTCATTAAGGCGGTCGAGGTCGGCTGTGGGCGTCCAGAGGTTGGTTGGCATACAGACCCCTCCTGTTGGGTGACAACAGTGTCCGCTAGCAGACCGACAATCACGGACACGAAAATCCCCGAAACAGCCACCGCCCCGGCGAGGACCACCGTCCAACGAGAACACCCCCGGCCCAACAGGACCGGGGGCGTTTCGTTGCAACTACCTAGTGGGCGTGGCCGTGGTGGCCGTGCCCGTGATCGGCTTCCTCGGCCGGCTTGTCCACGACGGCCGTCTCGGTCGTCAGGATCATCCGGGCCACCGACGCGGCGTTGAGCACCGCGGACCGGGTCACCTTGGCCGGGTCGACGACGCCGTCGGCCAGCAGGTCACCGTAGGTCAGGGTGGCGGCGTTGAAGCCGTGGCCGGCGGGCAGCTCGGCTACCTTGTTCACCACGACGGGGCCGTCCAGGCCGGCGTTGGTGGCGATCCAGTACAGCGGGGCCGACAGCGCCGAGGAGAAGACCTCGAGGCCGATCAGCTCGTCGCCGGTCAGCGAGCCACGCAGGCCATCCAGAGCGGTGCGAGCCTGGACCAGAGCGGCGCCACCACCGGTGACGATGCCCTCTTCCACCGCGGCCTTGGCGGCGGCGACGGCGTCCTCGACGGCTTCCTTGCGCTTCTTCAGGTCGGTCTCGGTGGCGGCGCCGACCTTGATGACGGCCACGCCGCCGGCCAGCTTGGCGAGGCGCTCTTCGAGCTTCTCGCGGTCCCAATCCGAGTCCGACGCCTCGATCTCGCTGCGCAGCTGCGCCTTGCGACCGTCGATGGCTTCGGCGGTGCCGCCACCGTCGACGATCACGGTGCTGTCCTTGCTGACCACGACGCGACGGGCGGTGCCCAGCACGTCCAGGCCGGCCTCGCGCAGGACCAGGCCCACGTCGGGGTTGACGACCTGACCACCGGTGACGACGGCGAGGTCCTCCAGGAACGCCTTGCGGCGGTCACCGAAGAACGGCGCCTTGACCGCGACAGCCTTGAGGGTCTTGCGGATGGCGTTGACGACCAGGGTCGACAGCGCCTCGCCCTCGATGTCCTCGGCCACGATCAGCAGCGGCTTGCCGGCCTGGGCGACCTTCTCCAGCAGCGGCAGCAGGTCGGGCAGCGAGCTGATCTTGTCGCGGTGCAGCAGCACCAGCGCGTCCTCGAGGACGGCTTCCTGGGCGTCGAAGTCGGTGACGAAGTACGCCGACAGGAAGCCCTTGTCGAAGCCGACGCCCTCGGTGACCTCGAGCTCGGTGTTCAGGGTCGAGGACTCCTCGACGGTGACGACGCCGTCGGCACCGACGCGGGTCATGGCCTCGCCGACCAGCTCGCCGATCAGCTCATCGCGCGACGAAACGGTCGCGACCTGGGCGATGGCGGTCTTGTCGGACACCGGCGTGGCGGCGGCCAGCAGGGCCTCGGACACCGCGTCGGCGGCCTTCGAGATGCCCGAACCGAGCGCGATCGGGTTGGCACCGGCAGCGACGTTGCGCAGGCCGGCCTTGACGATGGCCTGGGCCAGCACGGTCGCGGTGGTGGTGCCGTCGCCGGCGACATCATTGGTCTTGGTCGCGACGGACTTGACCAGCTGGGCGCCCAGGTTCTCGAACGGGTCTTCCAGGTCGATATCGCGGGCGATGGTGACGCCGTCGTTGGTGACCTGCGGGCCGCCGAAGGCCTTGGCCAGCACGACGTTCCGGCCACGCGGGCCGATGGTGACGCGGACTGCGTCGGCAAGCTTGTCGACACCGGCCTCCATGGCCCGGCGCGCAGCTTCGTTGAATTCAATCTGCTTGCTCATAAGAGCCTTTCGCTGATACGCATACCGCCCCGGACATCACCCGCACATGCATGCGGGGACGACCGGGGCGGGACACGAATGCTTACTTGGAGACGACGGCCAGCACGTCGCGGGCCGACAGGATCAGGTACTCCTCGCCGTTGTACTTGATCTCGGTGCCGCCGTACTTGCTGTAGATGACGGTGTCGCCCTCGGCAACGTCCAGGGGGATCCGCTTCTCGCCGTCCTCATCCCAGCGGCCGGGGCCAACTGCGACGACGGTGCCTTCCTGCGGCTTTTCCTTGGCGGTGTCAGGGATGACCAGACCGGAAGCGGTCGTGGTCTCGGCCTCGTTGGCCTGAACGAGGATCTTGTCCTCGAGTGGCTTGATGTTGACTGCCACGATGGAAGCCCTCCACTTGGTTGGTATGTCGATCCAGGGCCAATCCCCGGATGCCAGGTTGTTCGGCAAGCGTCCTGACCACACACCGTCGTCGCGGGTGCCGGAGCGCGGTTGGCCGCGTGCCACCTAGCACTCTATACACGCGAGTGCTAGCGCTCAAGGGTGGGGCAGTGCCGGATTCGACGAACTCGCTGTCGGCGGAAACAGCGCCCTACTCAGCGGCCGGCGAAGTGTTGACCAGGAGCAGGTTGGACGTCGCCCGATGAGTGATGGTGTTGGCCGTCGACCCGAGGACCCGGGCAAAACCCGCCATGCCGCGGTTTCCGATCACGATGACGTCATATTCGGCGGCCGCGAGCACGTCGGCGGGGTCGCCGGCCAGCGCGAGCCGCTCGAGTGAGCCGGTGATTCCCAGCCGGCTTTCGACGTCGTTCAGCGTCTCCTCGGCCGTGGCGGTATCGCCGGCAACGGTGACCAGGATCGGCCGGGCGCCGAGTGCGGCCGCCAGGTCGTACCCGGCACGCACCGCACGCACCGAGGTGTCGGAGCCGTCGGTGGCCAGGGCGATCGTCTGCACCGCCGCGAGCGGCTTACGCACGAACAGCACGTCGACGGGGCTGTGGTGCGACAGTTCGTTCGAGGTACTCCCCCACAGCCGGCTGGACGTGTGGCCGAGCCCCGCGGCCCCGACCACGATCAGCGGCCGCTCGGCCTGCGCCGCGGCGTCGACGAGGGCATCGAACGCACTGCCTTTCACCGGAACCTTGTCGATCGTCGTGACGCCCAGCGCGGTGAGATCGACGTCGGCGCCCTCGGCCGTCAGATCGGCCCACGGCTGCTCCCGGCCGCCGGGAACCGAAACGCTGGGCTTCCACGCGGTGACGACGGTGACCGGCGCACCGAGGCCGGCCGCCACCACGCCGGCGACGGTGACCGCGTCGGTCGCCTCGTCGGACCCGTCGGTGCCGACGACGATTCTGGAATAGGACGCCATGGCGGCCCTTTCGATCGGGGTGTCAGGCACCGAAGACGAGGATGTGGACGGCGCCGACGAGGATGCCCAGGAGCCCACCGTGGGCGTACAGCAGCCAGGCGTCCTGCTCGATGGCCGAGTACAGCATCTCGCCGAATTTGTCGGGCGGCAGCGCCCGGAACTTCTCGGTCGCGAACGTCTCGATCTTCTTGGCCTGCGTCTTGTTGAACCCGGGGTCGTAGAGGACGCTCGGCGCGAAGTCGACCAGCTTGTCGCCCGCTCCGCGTTGCAGCCCTTCGACATCCAGGACGCCGAACGAGTTGCGGGCGACGACCAGATACGGGCCCAGGATGCGCTCGGCTTCTTCACCGACCGCGGACTGGATCAGCGCGCGGGTCTTGTCCGCGCTGGCGCCGTTGAGCAGTTCGTGCGCGAAGTTCTTGACCGTCAGGACCTGTAGCGACAGCATCGTCGCGAGTTCGTGGGCGGCCTGGTGCTGCCGCTTCGCGAAAAGCCCTTGTTTCCAAAGGTATTTGTAACGGGGCTGCGGCTCGCCGGGCTCGAACACCACCTTGATCGCGATGATGTTGACGACGATGCCGATCACGGCGGCGCCGCCGAGCACCCACAGCCAGGTCGGCAGGAAGTGCAGGATCGAGTCGAGGAACCCCGGCAGGTGAATCGCGAAACCGCCATGGGCCGCGGCGTGTTCGCGCGCCTCATCGCTGGAGTAGTAGATCAGCGACAGCCACAGCGCGAGCAGCACACCGAACGGAAAGCCCAGCGCGCCGATGCGCACCATGAAGCGCAGTTCGGGCACCGCCATGCCTTTGATGATGTCCCGCAACACTTCCGGGTTGCGGCGCAGGAAGTTGACGGTCATCAGCTTGACGTTGAGCAACTGATCGATGTTCTCGCCGATCTTGGCGAAGGCCCGCTTGGAGATGGTCGGCAACTCGGCGTCGACGGTCTGCAGCACCTCGTCCTTCAACGGCTGGGGCAGCGACCGCCACATCTGCGGATGCCGGGCCTCGATGATCTCGGTGGTCAGCCGGCCGATATCCGGCCTGGCCGCCACCGCAATGGCTTTCGCGAGTTTGTCTGGATTGAGTTGTTCGTAGAAGTCCGAAATCTTGCCGATCCGGGCTATGGAGGTGTCGACGATGAGGCTGGCCATCTTCTCGGCGCGACACGGAATGAATCCCTGGAAACCCAGAATTCCGTTGGGCGCGAAGGTGGGCAGAATCTGGACCTTGCGGGGCAGAAAGGGAAATATCCGTTTCAGGCCCGGCACATAGAAGCCGGTGAACCGGACGGGCGCGAACAACATGATGACGCCGGTCCAGTTGGTGATCAAGCCGGCGATCGCGCTGAAGATCGGCACGCTGATGATGTCGACGACGAATTTCGATTGTCCGGTGAGCTCCTCCCAATCAAGAAAGGGCCCGGCGGCGAGCGTTGTCATGAAATATCCCTGGGCTTGTCGGGGGGTCGGATCAGTGCTTGGGTTTGTGCGCGGCGGGATCGGGTGGGCCTTTCCCGATGATCTTGTCGCCGCGCTCATCAGTGGCCCATCCCCCGGCGTTGTAGCCGTCGGTGTCGATGCAGACCTCGCAGAACTGTTGGCCGAACTCCGACAGATAGATGCTGCGGTACACGCTGATGGTCTTGGGTATCGCCTCGGTCACCTCGAGTGCGCGTGGTTGCACCTCAAGCAGCGCGTAGCGCCGGTAGTCCGCCACCGGCTCGGACGAAAAGCGCACCAGGCCAAGACGATTGAGGTTCGCGAGATAACGTTGGTCGGCCTCCGGCCACCGGCACCCGGCCATGTCCGCGATCATGTTCACGCCGCTGACGAGCCGCTCCGAGCCGACCTGGAACATCGTCTTCGTCCGGATGTCGATGGACGGCTGGGTGCCCGCGACGGCCAGGAAGCGCAGCATCCGAACCTCGTCCGGTGCCAGCTCACTGAGGATCTGGCCGAATGCCGGATGACGGTGCGCCTGTTTACGTGTCGGCTTCTGCGACTTGGCAATCAGCTCGTCGCCCCAATGGCGTAGCTCGGCGTCGCTGTCGTGCTTCGCGGCTTTCTTGTCCCCGTCGCGATGCTCGGACTTCTTCTTGGCGGTGTCGCCGGAGCTCATCACGCGGCGCACCGGTGTGACGGCAACGCCGAGGACAGCGGCAGGATTCAGCGCCGACTCCGCGGCGCGCTTCAAGCCGCCGAAGAGTCCCGGGTTCTCGACCGGCAATTCGTCCGGTGCCACGACGGGCAGCACAGCGGTTGCGGCAGCGGCATTTTCGTCATCGTCGTCAATATCGCTGTCATCGGCCGGTTCCGGCGACGACGGGATCGCTGCCGGCGCCGGTTGCGTCTCGCGCCCGGGCAGCCGACTCAGAATATTGACGACCTTCAGCAGGTCCCCGGCGGCGGCCCGGGTCGATTGCACGGCGGCCGCGATGTCGCGCGCGGTGTCGATACCCAGCTTGGTGAGCGGATCGACCAAGGCGCCCAAGGGATTACTGCTCTGATTTTGATCTTGACCGCGATCGTCGGAAGGCGACGCGCCACGCGCTTTGTCGGATTTTGGATCGTCGCCCATGATTCGCCTCCGTCGGACCGTGCGAGTAATTATCCAAAGGACCGGCTCGCTGATATGCGTTTCGCAGTGATCCAAAAACTACTGACGGCAGCGCAAGCGAACTACGTCGCAAACAGCCAAAGTTCGTACCACACCCAGGGCACGCGTTGTCGACGGTCCACAAATGGCCCGCCGCGACGAATTGTCAGTTCAGAACGGCCTGACCGAACCAGTGGCACAGCAGCAATGCGACCTCGACCTCGATGCGGTCGTCGACGATCGGCGTGCCCCGGCGACTGATCGCGCGGTTCACCCGGTACTTGATCGAATTCGAATGCAGATGCATTTCGTCGGCGGCCGCTTTGAAACTCGAGCCGGTCCGCAGGAACACGCGCAATGTCTCGCGGAGCCGTTCGTCGTTTTCGGTGTCGCTCGCCAGCGGGCCCAGGATTTCGGCCACCCACGCGCCGACCGCTCCGACGTTGTCGCCCAGCAGCGTCGCGACGGGCAACCCCGGGTCGCTCGCCGCGGTGATACGCCGTTCGGCCGAACCGGACACGACCGCCACCGCGCGGGCGGCGACCGCCTGTTCATGCGAACGCCGGAACCCTTCGATGCCGGGCAACGGATTACCGAGTGCGATCCACGGCGAATCTTGTTGCGTCGCGGCGAATTCCCGGATCCGGTCCGACGCACCCTCGGCGCTGTGCGCGGACAGCGGCAGCCAGACCCACGCGGTGAGGTGGTCGACCGACAGGAACAGCGGCGGCTCGTGGGTACCCAGCGACGAGGCGAGATGGTTGGCGAAACGCTCCATGCGGACGAGCTCGTCGCCGCCGTTGTCATCGGGGTACCACAGCGCCAGCGCGAGGTGCACGCGCTGCAGCGGGTAGCGGATTTCCTCGGTGAGCTCGTCGACATCACCGCCGGCCGTGGTCAGAATGGCGCGAACCCGCTGCGCCCGCATACTGTTTCGGTTCTCCACCCACCGGTCGTACTCCTGTTGGTAGGTGGTGAGGACCTGCTGCGAAATCCAGTCGATGTAGCCGAACGCGACGGTCTGGAAGTACTTGAAAACTTCGAGGCCCCACCGCGGATCCATGTCCGAGTCCGCGATCTCGTCGAGCACGAAGTTCATCACTTCCTGGTGGCCCAGCCGGTAGGCGCGTACCACCGCATTTGCCGGAACGCCGCGCTGTGCCATCCGCCTGGCGTGTTCGAGCGACTCCGTCGGCGGGACGACGTCCTCGATCGGGATCCGGTGGCGGATCGAGGCGAAGACGGTCTCGACGTTGGCCGCGACCGTGTGCGCCTGCAGTTCCATCAGTTGCGCATCCTCGCTGAGCTCGGCGATCTCGGTGAGGAGGATCTTCTGGATCGACTGCGTGATGTCGCCCAACTTGCCGTCGAGCCCGCCGATCACCTCGGCTGCGCGCGCGACGACGGCACTCTCGTCGACGCGTCGTTCCGGCATGAAACGACCGTAGATCACGCGGCGCCGAAGTTGCTGCAAATCGGGCTTTGTCGTCACACGACAACGACGCTCCGTAAACGCTCCGAGAGTTGGTCGTCGCGAGACGTCGATCGCGGCGGCCGCGGTGAATAGCTTTCGTAAACATCAGACCAACCAGGAGGGCACCGTGACCACTGCCGCCGCAACCGAAGTGGACCTCGCCGCCGTCGACCTTGCCGACCCCGCGGTGTGGGACGACGGTCCGCCGTACGAACTGTTCGCCCGAATGCAACGCGAGGACCCGGTGCACTACAGCCCGCAGCGCAACGTCCCCGGCGAAGGTGGCTTCTGGTCCATCACCCGCTTCGACGACGTGCGCACCGTCAGCCGCGACCACCGCACGTTCTCGTCCGAGAAGCGCGGCATCTTCAACGTCGACGACATCGGTGTGCCGCTGGATGTCCAGCGGCTGCAGCTGATTTCGATGGACCCGCCCCGGCACGACCGGCTCAAGGCCCTCGTCATCAAGGCGTTCACGCCAGAACGCGTCGCGGCCCACGAAGAGGCCATCAAGCAGATCATCAACGACGTCCTCGACAGCGTGGCCGACCGCGAGAGCTTCGACCTGGTCCGCGACGTCGCGCGGCCGGTGCCGGCCCGCGTGATCGGCTCGATGCTCGGCACGCCCGCGGAGGACGACGAGCGCCTCGTCTACTGGACCAACGTGTTCAGCGCGTTCGAGGATCCGGAGATCCGTACGCAGTGGGACGACGCCGGCGCCATCGTCGGCGAGATCATCACGTACCTGGGCGAACAGATGGCTCAGCGGCGCGACGACCCGCGCGACGACCTGATCACCGCGGTGATGAACGCCGAAATCGACGGCGAGAAGCTCACCGAACTCGAGATGGCCACGTTCTTCACCTTGCTCATGACGGCCGGCAACGACTCGACGCGCGCCACCTACAGCGCGACGATGCTGGCCCTGATGCAGAACCCGGATCAGCTGATCCTGCTGCAGGAGAACCCGGAGCTGCTGGAGCCCACCGTCGAAGAGGGCCTGCGCTACGCGCCCGCCTTCGCCTTCATGGGCCGGGCCGCGACCACCGACTTCGAGCTGCACGGCAAGCAGATCAAGGAAGGCGACCGGCTGCTGCTGTGGTACCTGGCGTCCAACCGGGACGAGACCGTCTTCGAGAACCCGCACGAGTTCGACATCACCCGCGAGGGGCTGGCGGACACGCACCAGGCCTTCGGCGGCCGCGGCAAGCACTTCTGCCTCGGCGCCAACCTGGCGCGCCTCGAACTGAAGCTGTGGATTCAGGAGACCGTCCGCCGGTTCCCCGACCTCACGCTGGACGGCGACCCGACCCGCGTACGGGCGCTGTTCCTCAACCAGTACAAGTCGATCCCCGTCCGTCGCACGGCGATGAGCCGCTCGGGCGAAGAACAGAGGGCACTGTGAGTAACGCTGCATACCGGGAAGTCGAGGTCGACCTCGAGGTCCGCCGGCGCGAACAATCAGCGGACGGTGTCGTCACGCTGACCCTCGCCGACCCCTCCGGCGCGGACCTGCCCGAGTGGACCCCCGGCGCTCACATCGACCTGGTCATGTCGCCGTCGCTGACGCGGCAATACTCCTTGTGCGGCAGCACCGCCAGCCGCACCGAGTGGCAGGTGGGCATCCTGCTCGATCCGAACAGCCGTGGTGGCTCGCAGTACGTCCACGACAAGCTCCACGAGGGCACCACGGTCCGGGTGCGCGGGCCGCGCAACCACTTCGCGCTCGTGAACTCGCCGCGCTACCAGTTCGTCGCCGGCGGTATCGGCATCACGCCGATGCTCCCGATGATCGAGGCCGCCGAGGCCACCGGCGCCGACTGGCAGCTGATCTACGGTGGCAGCGCCCGCTCGTCGATGGCGTACCTGGACGCGCTGGAACGCTTCGGCGACCGCGTGACCATCTGCGCGCGCGACGAGCACGGCGACGCGTTCCGGACGAAGCTGGCGGCGGTGCTGGCGGCGCCGCAAGACAAGACGTTGGTCTACTGCTGTGGGCCCGAGGGCCTGCTCGACGCGGTCGAGAAGGGCTGCCAGGCCTGGCCCGACGGCAGCCTGCACCTCGAGCGCTTCTCGGCGAAGACCATCGAGGAACCGGCCGACGCTCTCGACACGTTCGAGATCGAATGCCAGCGTTCCGGCATCACCCTGACCGTGCCGTCGGACAAGACGATCTACGACGTCGCCGAAGAAGCGGGCCTGGACGTACTGGGGTCGTGCATGGAAGGCGTGTGCGGCACCTGTGAATGCGAAATCATCGCCGGCATCGGCGATCACCGCGACTCCGTGCTCAACGACTCGGAGAAGGCGGAAAACAAAACCATCATGATCTGCGTCTCGCGCTCCCGGTCCGAAAGGCTGGTGCTCGACCTATGAGAACCAACTACCCGTTGAACTGCTGGTACGTGGCCGCGCTCAGCGATGAGGTCGGCGCGGGACTGCTGGCCCGGCGTCTGCTGGGCAAGCACGTGGTCCTGTACCGCCGCGCGTCCGGTGAAGTGGTCGCCCTGGAAGACCGCTGCGTGCACCGCGCCTATCCCCTGTCGGAGGGCCGGCGGGACGGCGACCGTGTGGTCTGCGGCTATCACGGCTTCAGCTACGAGCCCGACGGTTGTCTGGCCGACGTGCCGTCGCAGGAGAACGTGCCGCCCGGCGCCCGGGTGGCGGCGTACCCGGTCGTCGAGACCGCGCCGTTCGTCTGGATCTGGCTCGGCGAACCGCGTGCTGCCGCGCTGCGCCCGCCGCCACGCGTGCCGTGGTACCTGGACGGTTCCGGCTGGACCAGCACCACCGAGGTGCTGCGTGTCGAGGCGAATTATCTTCTGCTGCATGAGCATTACCTTGACCTGACCGATGTGTTCGTGACGCATCCCGAGGTCGTGCCGCCGGACATCCAGCAACTGCCGCCACTCAACGAGGTAGAGATCTCCGAACGCTCGGTGGCCTACACCCGGTCCACTCCCCCGAGCCGGCTGGCGCCGTGGGAGTCGGCGATCACCGGGTTGCCCGAAGAGTCGGTGGCCACCCGGCGCGAAGAGGGGACCTTCGTGTCCCCCGCGCTGCACACGCAGCACTACGCCATCGAAATCGAAGACGGCGAATCCTACGGGCTGTTGCGGATTCACGGGTTCACGCCCGAATCGGCGGGCTCGACGCACGTCTTCCTGCAGATGGCGCGCAACTACGCCGGCGCCGAGGACACCGTCACCGAGTACCTGCGGATCATGTTCCGCGAGTGGGCCGTTCGCGATGCGGCCATCCTGGAGACGATCCAGCGGCGGCTCGACGAACCCGGTGGCCGCCGGCGCGACATCAACGTCAAGGCCGACCGGGCCGCGATCCGGGCCCGGCGCATCGCCATGGACATGGTCGACGACGAAACCAGCTTTTTCAACTGAGGAGAGCCACATGTCCAACACCGACTATGACGTGATCGTCGTCGGGTCCGGATTCGGCGGCAGCGTCACCGCGCTGCGACTGACCGAGAAGGGCTACCGTGTCGGCGTTCTAGAGGCCGGCCGCCGGTTCACCGACGACCAGTTCCCCAAAACCAGTTGGGACGTCCGGAAATTCGTCTGGGCTCCCAAGCTGGGCTGCTATGGCATTCAGCGCATCCACATGCTGCGCGACGTCGTCATCCTGGCCGGGGCGGGCGTCGGTGGCGGGTCGCTCAACTACGCCAACACGCTCTACAAGCCGCCGGCGACGTTCTTCAACGACCCGCAGTGGGCCCACATCACCGACTGGTCCGACGAGCTCTCGCCGTTCTACGACCAGGCCAGGCGCATGCTCGGCGTGGTGATCAACCCGAGCATGACCCCGGCCGACGAGATCATGAAAGCGGTCGCCGAGGACATGGGTGTGGGCGACACGTTCGTCCAGACGCCGGTCGGGGTGTTCTTCGGTGAACCCGGCAAGACCGTGCCCGATCCGTTCTTCGGCGGCGTCGGACCGGACCGCACCGGGTGCATCGAATGCGGCAGCTGCATGACGGGCTGCCGCTACGGCGCCAAGAACACGCTGCTGAAGAACTACCTCGGTCTGGCCGAGAATGCCGGCGCCACAGTGCATCCTCTGACGACGGTCGATTCGGTACGACAGAGCCCGAGCGGCATCTGGGAGATCGACACCGTGCGCACCGGCCGGACCCTGCGCAAGAACCGTCGGACCTTCACGGCACGGCACGTCGTCCTGGCGGCCGGTACCTGGGGCACGCAGAACCTGCTGCACAAGATGAAGGACAGCGGCACCCTGCCCCGGCTGTCGGACCGCCTCGGCGTGCTCACCCGCACCAACTCCGAATCCATCGTCGGCGCAATGAAATACAAGGTCGACCCGGCGCTGGACCTGACCCGCGGCGTGGCCATCACGTCGTCGTTCCATCCGACCAGCGACACCCACATCGAATCGGTGCGCTACGGCAAGGGCTCCAACGCGATGGGTCTCCTCCAGACGGTGATGACCGACGGCGGCGGCCGGTGGCCGCGCTGGCTGAAGGCGCTGGGTCTGGCTGTGACGCATCCGCGCGCACTGCTGCGGGTCCTGACGGTCGGCAATTGGAGTGAGCGCACGGTGATTTCGCTGGTGATGCAGAACCTGGACAACTCGATCACCACATTCACCAAGCGAGGACTGCGCGGCTGGCACCTGTCGAGCAAGCAGGGCCACGGCCAGCCCAACCCGACATGGATCCCGGCCGGCAACGACGCGACCCGCCGGGTCGCCGAGAAGATCGACGGCGTCACGGCCGGCACCTGGGGCGAGCTGTTCAACATCCCGATGACCGCGCATTTCCTCGGCGGTTGCGCCATCGGCTCGGACGCCGAGCACGCCGTCATCGACCCGTACCACCGCGTCTACGGATACCCGACCCTGAGTGTCGTTGACGGGTCGGCGGTCTCGGCGAACCTGGGCGTGAACCCGTCGCTGACCATCACCGCCCAGGCCGAACGTGCGGCGGCGATGTGGCCCAACAAGGGCGAGGAGGACCTGCGTCCCGAGCAGGGCCAGCCCTATCGCCGCGTGGACGCCATCGCTCCGATCAAACCCGTTGTGCCGGAGGGCGCTCCGGGGGCGCTGCGACTGCCCCTCATCCCGCTCTCCCCGGCCGCGAACGACGCGTAACGGCTACAGCGCGATGTTCAGGTGGTCGGATACGTTGCCGACCATCTGCACATCCACAACACGTTCGGTGAAGTACCAACCGGCGTCGTCGCGCGCGAACGTATCGCCGTACCGGCCCACCACGATGGGTTGCAGCGGAACCGTTTCGGTCTGCTGCACCACGCAGAACGTCGACCGCGCATGAGCGGTATCGCCGTCGAGTTCAACGATCGGGTTGAGTACCAGATGCCGGGTGCGCGGGGTGTTCCCGTGATCGGGGAAACGGCGGGTGGTCGTGGCGAACAGCGCCGCGATGGCCTCGGCGCCGGCAACGCCCATGAAGTTCCCGCGCCCCAGCAGTTTTCCCACGCCATCGAAGTCACCGGCGTCGATCAGTTCGGCGTACCGGTACAGCAGCTCGGTGATCTCCAGTTTGTCCGCGGCATCCTGCAGGCTCACGCGATCTGGCCCTTCACCACCGGCAGCCCCGGGTCGCTCGGCACGTCGAGCCGCGACGGTTTGGCTCCCGCCGCGATCAGGTGCGCGGCGAACGAGGCGATCATGGCCCCGTTGTCGGTACACAGTCGTGGCCGGGGTACCCGCAGCGTCAAACCGGCCTCGGCGCAACGTTCTTCGGCGAGCTCACGCAACCGCGAATTGGCGGCCACTCCCCCGGCGATCAGCAACGTGGACACGCCCAGGTCGGTGGCCGCGCGAACCGCCTTGCGGGTCAATACATCCGCGACGGCCTCCTGGAAACCGGCGGCGACGTCGGCGTGCGACGCGTCGGGGTGCTTCTCCATGTGGCGGGCGACGGCGGTCTTGAGACCGGAGAAGCTGAAGGCGTACGGGTCATCTCGCGGACCGGTCATGCCGCGCGGGAACACGATGGCGTTCCGGTCGCCTTTGCGGGCCAGCTCGTCGAGCACGCGGCCGCCGGGGTAGCCGAGCCCCAGCAGCCGGGCCACCTTGTCGTAGGCCTCGCCGGCCGCGTCGTCAACGGTGCTGCCGAGTTCCTCGATCGGCTCACCCAGCGATCGGACGTGCAGCAGGTGCGTGTGTCCACCGGACACCAGCAGACCGACGCTCTCGGGCAGCGGGCCGTGGTCGTAGACGTCGGCGGCCAGGTGCCCGCCCAGGTGGTTGACGCCGTAGAACGGCACACCCCACGCCGCCGAATAGGCCTTGGCCGCAGCCACACCCACCAACAGTGCACCGGCCAGGCCGGGCCCGATGGTCGCGGCGACAACGTCGGGCCGCTCGATGCCGGCGGCCGCCAGGGCGCGATTCATGGTGGGCCCCAACGACTCCAGGTGCGCGCGCGAGGCGATCTCGGGCACCACGCCGCCATAGCGCGTGTGCTCGTCGACGCTGGAGGCGACCTCGTCGGCCAGCAACGTCACGGTGCCGTCGTCCGCCAATTCGCAGATGCCGACACCTGTTTCATCACAGGAACTTTCGATGGCCAAGATGATTGTCATGAGCCTGACTCGCTCCTCACGTCCGCGTCGCCTGACACGCTGCTCACCTGCGCGTCCCGTCGCATGGTGTATGCGTCCGCGCCACTGATCCGGTAATACCGCTTGCGCACACCCATTTTCACGAACCCGACGCTTTCGTACAGGCCGATCGCCGGCTCGTTGTCGGTGCGCACCTCGAGGAACACGGTGCCCCCGTCGGCAATGGCCAACAGCCGGTCCAGCAGCTCGCGGCCGATGCCCTGGCCCTGGTACGCCGGATCGACCCCGATGGTGTGCACCTCGTACTCGAACGGCGGTTTACGGCCCAGCCGGCTGATGCCGGCATACCCCACCAGAAGCCTGCCGTCGCGTGCGGCGACGTAGTGGTTGTGCTCCGAGTCGAGCTCGCGGATGAAGGCAACTGCCGGCCACGGGTCGTCGCCCGGGAACAGGATCGCCTCCAACTCGCCGCACCGGTCGGCGTCGCCGACCGTCAGGGGACCGTACTCGATGGTCACGAGAGTCCCCGCTCGGCAAGGGTTTTCGCGTCGGGTCGGCGCAGGTACAGCGGGACCAACGCGGCGGGCGGCTGGTCCCAGCCGGCGGCGGTCACGAGGCCGGTCACCGTGGGGAACTCGACGTCGAGCGACGGCAACGGGAACAGTGCGGCCTGCGCGGCCGGGCCGGCCACCGAACCCGACCCGGGCTCGACGTCGGCCGCGGCGCTCACCGCCGGCCCGTCGACCCGCACGCCGTCGCGGTACCGCGCCCAGTACACCTCGCGGCGACGGGCATCGGTGACCACCAACAGTTCTCCGGGAGTCGCCGGGGCGATCGCATCCAGGCTGCACACGCCGTACACGGGGATGCCGAGCGCCTGTCCGTACGCAGCTGCGGTGGCCATGCCGACCCGCAACCCGGTGAAGGGGCCCGGCCCGCAGCCGACGACCACGGCTTCCAGGTCAGCGAACGTGATACCGGCATCGGCAACGGCGGCAATCACATTGGGCGTCAACTGCTCGGCGTGCGCGCGGGCATCGAGGGTGATCCGTTCGGCCAGCACCTCGACGCCGGCCGCGGTACGCCGTGCCACGCCGGCGGTGACGGCCGGGGTGGCGGTATCGATGGCGAGAATCATCCACGGCTCCAATGCCAGACAGCGGTACGGGTGTCGTCGTCGGCGCGCTCCAACCGGATGTCCAGATGGCTGGCCGACAATCGCTCGGCCAGACCCTCGCCCCACTCGACGACCACCACGGCGTCGTCGAGGTCGGTGTCGAGGTCGAGCGAGTCGAGTTCTCCGAGCAGGTCGGTGCTGCCCGAATCGAGCAGCCGGTACATGTCGACGTGCACCATCGCGGGGTGTCCGGCACGGCGGGCGGGATGCACCCGGGCCAGCACGTACGACGGCGACGTCACCGCCCCGTCGACATCCATACCCTGTGCAATTCCCTTGGCCAGCATGGTTTTCCCGGCGCCCAGCGGCCCCGTGAGCACCACGACGTCGCCGACTTTGAGTTCGGCGCCGAACCGGGCGCCGAGGGCCATGGTGTCGGCCTCGGTCGGCAGGTGCACGGTGCCGTGCGAATCATCCATTGCGCTTGGCCTTTCCACGCAGATGCCGGGTGAGCGCCACCAACCGTGACGGCGTGGCGTGCTCGACGAAGCGCTCCAGCGCCTCGTTGATCAGTTCGGGTTGCTCCATGTGCACCATGTGCCCGGCCCCTTCGACAATGACCAGTTCAGACTTCGGCAGCTGCCGGGCCATCGCCTCGGACTTGGCCAGTGGGGTGAGCAGATCGTGGTCGCCGCAGGCGATCAGCGTGGGCACGTGCTGCAGGACCGGCAGCGCCCCGGCCTCGTCGTGGGTTTCGAGTGCGTGCAGGAACTCGACGGTCGTGCGGATCGACGTATTGTGCGTCATCTTCTCGACGTACCGCGCCACCGACGGGCTGACCGCGTCGTCACCGAACGACGCGGCCTTGAGCACCGGGCCGATGACGGCCTTCGCCGCGCCACGGCCCGCACTGACCGCGCCGGGCGCGAACCGCACTGCGACTTTCGCCGCCTCCAGCGCCGGGTTCTGCAGCACCTCACCCAACGGCGAACGGGTAACCCCTTGTGCCGCAGAGGCGAGGATGGCGACGCCGCACACGCGGGCGGGGTAGTTGTGCGGAAACTGCCGGGCGTGGGACAGCACCGTCATGCCACCCATCGAGTGACCGACCAGCACCACGGGCCCACGCGGCGCCATCACCCGCATCACCGATTCGAGGTCCTGCCCCAGTTGCGGGACGGTGTACGAGTCGGTCGGGCCCGCCGAGGACCGGCCGTGGCCGCGCTGGTCGTAGAACACCATGCGGACCTGGTCGCCCCACCGCTCGGCCAGCCGGGCCCGCTGAAAGTGGAAGGAGCCCATGCTGTTACAGAAACCGTGCGCGAAGAGCACCGTCAACCGGGCGTCTTTCGGGCCGACCTCGCGCACCGCCAGCGGCACGCCATCGGTGGCCGTCACCACGTATCCGCGGTCGGCGTCGAGCGTGGTGAAATCCTCACCCGCGTAAGGATCTTCACCACCACGGCGGCGCAGCGAGCGGGCGACGCTGATCCCGGCGACCGAACCCACGGCAGTGAGCCCGGCCATGCCCGCCAGCCACCGGGCATTCCTGTTGTCGCTCATGGACGTCAGCCCGTCGACTCGCGATAGGTCCGGGCGACCCGGCCCCGCGGGCTGGTGACGACCTCGTAGTTGATGGTGCCGAGCAGTTCGGCCCAGTCCTGCGCCGTCGGCTCACCGGAAGCACCCGATCCGAACAGCACCGCCTCGTCGCCGACCTTGACACCGGCACCGTCGGGACCGAGATCAACCACGAACTGGTCCATACAAATTCGGCCGATGTTGCGGTAGCGGGCACCGTTGATGCTGACGTCGATGCGTCCGCTCAGACCGCGGAAGACCCCGTCGGCATAGCCGAGCGGGATCAACCCGACGGTGGTGTCGCGGTCGGCGATCCAGGTGTGCCCATAGGACACGCCGTCGCCGGCTTTGATCGAACGCACCGCGGTGACAGGGCATTTCAGCGTCATGACGGGCCGCAGGCCGAAATCGCCGAGCCCGGGGATCGGCGTCTGCCCGTAGACCGCGATACCCGGCCGCACCACATCGAAATGCAGATCGGGCCGCGTCAGGGTCGCGGGCGAGTTGGCCAGGTGCGCCACTTCGAAGTGCACGCCGGCCGCCGCGGCCTGTTTCCGAGCGGCGGTGAGGCGCTCAGCTTGGGTGTCGTTCATCGGGTGCTGCGGGTCGTCGCCACATGCGAGGTGGCTCATGATGCCGCGGGGGTGCACCGCGCCGTCGGCGGCGGCCCGGGCGATGGCGTCGAGCAGGGCCGGGTACTCGGCGGGGCTGACGCCGTTGCGGCTCAGACCGGTGTCGACCTTGACGGTGAGCGCCGCCGGCGCACCGCTGCGGCGCACGCCGTCGAGCACGTCGTCGAACTGCCGTACCGACGCCACCGCCACCTGCACATCGGCGGCCAGCGCGGGCGCGAAGTCGGTGCCGGGCAGGTTCAGCCAGGACAGCACGGGCGCCGTGATGCCGGCCTCCCGCAGTGCCAGCGCCTCGGTGATGTTGGTGACGCCCAGCTCGGCAGCCCCGGCGGCCAGGGCGGCACGCGCCACCTGCGGCGCACCGTGCCCGTAACCGTCGGCCTTGACCACCGCCATCACCGCGGCGCTGCCTGCGCGTTCCCGCAGAAGCCGCACGTTATGCGCAATTGCGCCCAGGTCGATGACGGCCTGGGCAGCAGGTTGGGGATCGGGCGAACTCATATCGCCTCCGATTCTCCCAGACGCCCGCTGGTCCGCGTCGAGCCTGAGCTTGTGCACCACATTTTCCGGAGATCTGGAACACAAGCTCAGGGTCGTCCCCTAGTGAGCGAACGGCTGCACGTCGTCGAACTGCCCCTTCGGCTTGAGCTCGTCCAGGCTGTTCAGCACCGTGATCAGGTCGTCCCGCAGGGCGCGGGCCAGGTCGGCCGAGAATCCCTCCCGCACCACCACACGCAGCACCGCGATGTCCGTCGCGCCTTCGGGCATGGTGTAGGCCGGCACCTGCCAGCCGTAGGCGCGCAGCGCGTGCGATACGTCGAACTCGGTGTAGGGCCGCTTGCCGCTGAGCCGGCACGCGATCACCGGGATGGCCGAACCATCGGTGATGACCTCGAAGTGCTCGCTCTTGCGCAGCTCGTCACCGATCCAGCGGGCGGTGTCCGACAGGCAGTGCATGATCTGGGTGTAGCCGGCCCGGCCGAGGCGCAAGAAGTTGTAGTACTGGCCGACCACCTGGTTGCCGGGCCGGGAGAAGTTCAGCGTGAAGGTCGGCATGTCGCCGCCCAGGTAGTTGACCCGGAACACCAGGTCCTCGGGCAGGTGCTCCCCGCTACGCCAGACCACGAAGCCGATGCCGGGGTACGTGAGCCCGTACTTGTGGCCGCTGACGTTGATGGACACCACCCGCGGCAGCCGGAAGTCCCACTCCAGGTCGGGGTGCAGGAACGGCACCACGAAGCCGCCGCTGGCGGCGTCGACGTGGACGGGGATGTCCAGACCCTTGTCGTGCGCGAGCTGATCCAGCGCCGCGCAGATCTCGGCGATGGGTTCCAGCTCACCGGTGAAGGTGGTGCCGAGGATGCCCACCACGCCGATGGTGTCCTCGTCGACGTTGTCGAGCACCTGTTCGGGGGTGATGACGTAGCGGTCCTCGGCCATCGGCAGGTACCGCGGCTCGACGTCGAAGTAGCGGCAGAACTTCTCCCACACCACCTGGACGTTGGAACCCATGACGAGGTTGGGCGTGCGTCCCTTCCAGTCGCCGACCTTCTGCCGCCATCGCCATTTGAGGGCCAGACCGGCCAGCATCACGGCCTCGCTCGATCCGATGGTCGACACGCCACACGCTGACGCCGGATCGTCGTCGCGCAAGTTCTCGGCGTGGAACAGGTCGGCCACCATGGACACGCAGCGGGACTCGATGGCCGCGGTCGCCGGGTACTCGTCCTTGTCGATCATGTTCTTGTCGAACGTCTCGGCCATGAGCTTCTCGGCCTCGGGGTCCATCCACGTGGTGACGAACGTCGCGAGGTTGAGCCGGGAGCTACCGTCGAGCATGAGCTCGTCGTGGATGAAGCGGTACGCGGCCTGCGGGTCCAGCGGATCGTCGGGCAGCCGCAGCGACGGGATGGGCGCGGTGGACAACCGCCCCGTGTACGCCGGACTCATGGTCGGTCCATGAACATGCTTGCGCGACATACTGATTCCCCCTTGTGGTTAGAGCGATGCGATGGCGGCCCGGACATGGGCCAAGATGCGGTGCGCCGACGTGGGCGCAGGACGCGGGCCGGGATCATGTGCGGCAAGATCGGCGGCACGAGCGTGGACGAACGCGGCCATCGCCGCTGCCTCACCCGGTGCGATGCCTGACGCCAGCAGAGCACCGATGATGCCGGACAGGACGTCACCGGATCCGGCTGTGGCGGCCCAGGATTGACCGGCGGGGTTGAGATACGTCGGGCCGTTCGCGTCGGCGACGACCGTGACGTTGCCCTTCAGCAGGACGGTGGCACCCAGACGGTCGGCCAGTTCAAGCGTCGCGGCCACCCGGTCAGAACCCGGCGGATGTCCTGCGAGCCGGGCGAATTCACCGGCATGTGGGGTCAGCACCGTGGGTGCCGAGCGGTCGGCGACCAGGTCGAGATCGGCGGCCAGCAGGGTCAGGGCGTCGGCATCGACGATCACCGGCAGGTCGGTGGCCAACGCGAAGCGCAGCGCCTCGTCGCCGGCGGTGTCGGTGCCGAGTCCCGGGCCGACCACCCACGCCTGGACGCGCCCCGCAGCCGTCGCATCCGACGCCGCAACGACTTCCGGCCAGTGCGAGACCACTTCAGCGTGCGCAGAGCCGGCGTAACGGACCATGCCGGAGGTCGCGGCGACGGCGGCGCCGGTGCTCAGGATCGCCGCACCCGGATAGGTCGCCGACCCGGCGAGCACGCCCTTGACGCCCTGGCTGTACTTGTCGTCCGACGGGTGCGGCACCGGCCAGCGGGCGCGGACGTCGTGCGCGTCGAATCCGAGGAACGCCGGTTCGGGCAGGTCGAGTCCGATGTCGATGAGTTCGACGCGTCCGCAGTCGGCCAGTCCGTGTACGGGTTTGAGTCCGCCGAAGGTGACGGTCAGCGCGGCGTGCACATGGGGGCCGTCGGCGGCGCCGGCCTGGACGTCGATGCCGCTGGGGAGGTCGACGGCGACAACGGGCGCGGTGTTGGCGTCGAAGACCGCCGCGGCATTGGGCCGGAGCGGCCCGCTGGCGCCGATCCCGACGACGCCGTCGATCACCAAATCGGTTGACGGCGGAATGCTTTCAACTACTCTGCCGCCGGCTTTCCGAAATGCTGTGAGCGCCTTCGGGTGGGCGCGGTCCGGGTTCAGGAGCACCGCTGTTGCGGCCGCACCGCGGCGGCGCAGGAAGGTCGCCGCCCACAGCGCGTCGCCGCCGTTGTCCCCCGAGCCCACCACCGCACAGACGCTGCGCCCGCTCACGCCGCCGGTGCGGGTTTTGAGTTCTGTGGCAATCGCCGTCGCCAGCCCGTAGGCCGCGCGGCGCATCAACACGCCATCGGGTAGGGAAGCCAACAGCGGCGCCTCGGCCGCGCGGATCTGCTCGGCGGTGTAGTAGTGCCGCATAGCTCCGAAGGTTACGCACATCCGCCCCGCAGGGGTTGGCATGTGCGTCAAATTCGGGCGTCGAGCGTGAGCGTGTGTGCGAACTTCTGCCGATTTTTCGCACACACGCTCACGTTCGGCGCGGATAACATCCCGCCATGACCTACGGCTATCCGGCGCCGCCACCGGCCAAGCCCCCGCTCTCGAGCGGCGACCTCGCCGCGTCGATCAGCGCGCTGGTGCTCACCTACGTCGGCGGCGGCGTGGCGGCATTCTTCGCGGTGTTCGCGCTGGCGTTCACCGACTACTGTCCGCCGGCGACGTGTCACATCGACGCCGGGATCAACGCCATGGCAGCGGGATTCATCGCGGCCATGGTGGTGGCATTGGCCGGCACGGTCGTCACCGTCATCCGGCTGGTGAAGCGCCTGCGCGCCTGGCCATTTGCCGTCGGCACGCTGGGGTTGTGTGCCGTTCTGTGCGTGCTGGCGATCGGCGGCTATATCGCTGCCGTCGGCGGCTGAGACTCAGACGAGAACCGCGCTGGGCTCCACCGTCACCTTGATGGCCTCGCCGTTCTGGACGATCGAGAACGCATCGAGCACCTCGTCGAGGGCGATGTGCCGGGTGATCAAGTCCTTCACCGGAACCTGGCCGGTTGAGATGTAGTGCAGCGCCCGCTTGTTGTGCTCGGGCGCAGATCCGTTGGCGCCGTGGATGTGCAGCTGGCGGTAGTGCACCACGTTGGAATCGCAAGTGATCGTCGGATTCGTCTTGGGCAGGCCGCCGAAGAACGAGATGCGGCCGTTGCGCGCGGCCATCGCGATGGCCTGCTCCTGCGTGATATTGGCGGCGGTCGCGGTGATCACCACGTCGGCGCCGCGGCCTCCGGTCAGTTCCATGACCTTCTCGACGACGTCGACCTCCGCCGCATTGATCACCGCATCGGGGTGCACGGCATCGGCGGACATCGCCAGGCGGGCGTCGTTGACGTCCACGAGGTACACCGGCCCGCAGTCGTGCACACCACGGGCGATGCGGATGTGCATGCACCCGATGGGACCGGCACCGAACACCACGACGGTGTCCCCCGGCTCGATGCCGAGCAGATCCTGGGCATTGATGGCGCACGCGAAGGGTTCCGCGGCCGACGCCTCGTCGTAGCCGACGTTGTCCGGAATCCGGTTCAGCCCATCGACTTTGAGTACCTGGCGCGGCACGATCATGTACTCGGCGAACCCGCCGTCGTACTGGTAGCCCATCGAGGTCTGGTTCTGGCAGACGGCCATCCAGCCCTTGCGGCACTCGTGGCACTCGCCGCACGGGACCGCGGCGATCACCTGAACCCGGTCGCCTTCGGCCCACTCGGTGCCGTAGGTGGCGTTCACGTTGGTGCCCACCTCGACGATGTCGCCGGCGATCTCGTGCCCGATGGTCCGCGGCGGGGTCAGGTTCTGGTGCCCGTTGTGCAGGATCTTGACGTCCGTGCCGCAGGTCGAACAGTTGCGTACCCGGATCTTGATCTCGTCGGGTCCGCATACCGGCTCGGGCACATCTTCGAGCCGGACGTCCTCGGGTGCGTAGTAGCGCAGCGCTTTCATGGCGTTCCTTCCGGTTCTCCGGCCTGGCCGGCAAGTGTGTCGTGGTTCACTCTGCGCCCACTATAACGGCAATTCGGGCATAAATCCAAACTTTTCTCTGCCCATTTTTGCCCATTTGCTTGCCATCATGCCCATTTGTGGGCTTTACTCATAACCACACGGTGATGTGACGGGCATCACCTTCGCGGCCGGTCAAGGTGGAGGTCCAGCACAGTGAACGCAACGACGGAAACACCGCAGCGCGCCAGTCTGCGCGTGCGGGTGCAGCAGCTCGGCACCGCACTGTCGAACATGGTCATGCCGAACATCGGCGCCTTCATCGCCTGGGGCCTGATCACCGCACTCTTCATCAAGACCGGCTGGCTACCCGGCCTCTTTCACTCGCTGCAGAACCCGGACGGCTGGGTGGCCCACATCGGCGGCTGGGGCGCCTATGAAAAGGGCGGCATCGTCGGGCCGATGATCACCTACCTGCTGCCGATCCTCATCGGCTCCACCGGCGGGCGAATGGTGTACGGAACCCGCGGAGCCGTCGTCGGTGCCATCACCACCATGGGCGTGGTTGCCGGATCCGACGTTCCGATGTTCATGGGCGCAATGATCATGGGGCCCTTGGGCGGCTGGGTCATCAAGAAGCTGGATGCGTTGTGGGACGGCAAGATCCGGCCCGGCTTCGAGATGCTGGTGAACAATTTCTCGGCCGGCATCGCCGGCCTGGTGCTGGCCGTCATCGGGTTCTTCGGTGTCGGTCCGGTGGTATCGGCGTTCACCCGCGGCGCCGGCCACGGCGTCGACTTCCTGGTCGGCCACGACCTGCTGCCGCTGACCTCGATCTTCATCGAGCCCGCCAAGGTGCTCTTCCTCAACAACGCCATCAACCATGGCGTGCTCACTCCCCTGGGCACCACACAGGCGCTCGCCACCGGCAAATCCGTACTGTTCCTATTGGAAGCCAATCCGGGCCCCGGCCTGGGAATCCTGTTGGCGTTCATGGTGTTCGGCCGCGGCGCCGCCAAGGCATCCGCACCGGGCGCCGCCATCATCCAGTTCCTGGGCGGCATCCACGAGATCTACTTCCCGTACGTGCTGATGAAGCCGAAGCTGATCGCCGCCACCATCCTGGGCGGAATGACGGGCGTCTTCATCAACGTGCTGTTCGGCTCCGGCCTGCGCGCGCCCGCCGCACCCGGTTCGATCATCGCCGTCTACGCCCAGACCGCGTCCGGCAGCTACCTCGGCGTCACGCTGTCGGTGCTGGGGGCGGCCGCCGTCTCGTTCGCGGTTGCCTCCGTGCTGCTCAAGACCGACCGCGCCACCGACGAGCCCGATCTGGCCGCCGCCACCGCCGAAATGGAGGCAATGAAGGGCAAGCGATCCAGCGTGGCCTCGGCACTGGTCGGCAGCTCTGCATCAGCTCCCATCACCAACATCGTGTTCGCCTGCGACGCCGGCATGGGTTCGTCCGCGATGGGAGCCTCGGTGCTGCGCAAGAAGATTCGCGACGCCGGCTTCACCGGCGTGACGGTCGTCAACCAGGCCATCTCCAACCTGACCGACACCTACGGGCTGGCCGTCACCCACCGTGATCTCACTGAGCGCGCCCGACAGAAGACCCCGTCGGCGATCCATGTCTCGGTCGACGACTTCATGAACTCGCCGCGCTACGACGAAATCCTGGAACTACTGGGACGTACCAACGGCGCACCTGGGTCCTCAGGCGAATCCGCCACGGCGCCAACCGAACCCACGGCCGGTTCCGACGATGTGCTGTCGCTCGACTCGATCGTGCTGGCCGGCTCGGCCACCACCGCCGAGGCCGCCATCACCGAGGCCGGCAACCTGCTGGTCTCCGCGCAAGCCGTCGACGTCTCGTATGTCGACGCCATGCACGAGCGGGAGAAATCCGTGTCGACGTACATGGGCAACGGCCTGGCGATCCCGCACGGCACCAACGATGCCAAGAGTGCGATCCGGCATTCCGGGATCTCGTTCGTCCGCTATCCCGAACCCATCGACTGGAACGGCAAGCCCGCCGAGTTCGTGGTGGGCATCGCCGGCGCCGGCAAGGACCACATGGCGCTTCTCACCCGGATCGCCCAGGTGTTCCTGAACAAGGACGAGGTGGAGCGGCTGCGTCGCGCCAGCACGCCCGAGGAGGTCCGGGCGGTGCTGAGCGAAGCGCGGTAGACGACGGGCGCCAGAATGTCATCCGTGGATTCAGACAGCCGTCAGCGCCAGATCGTCGAGTTCGCCCGTACCCGTGGGCGGGTCGAGGTGCTGGCGCTTGCCGAAGAACTGAACGTGGCGTCGGAGACCATCCGCCGCGACCTGAAGGTGCTGGCCGGGCGGCGCATGCTCAAGCGGGTCCACGGCGGAGCCATCCCGCTGGAGACGGCGGCATTCGAATCGACGGTCGAGTACCGCAGTCAGGTCGACCTGGCCCAGAAGCACCGGATCGCGGCCGCAGCCGCGGATCTGCTGCATGGAGCCGAAACCGTTTATCTGGATGAGGGTTTCACTCCGCGACTGATCGCCGAACAACTGGCGGATCAGCAGCTGACGGTGGTGACGTCGTCGTTGCTGGCCGCCGAAGCGCTGGCCCACAGCGAGACCGTGACGGTGTTACTGCTCGGCGGACGCATGCGCGGAAGAACCCTGGCCACGGTGGACAACTGGGCCGTCGAGCGCTTGCGCAGCCTCGTCATCGACGTCGCGTACCTCGGCACCAACGGCATCACGCCCGAGCATGGGCTGACCACCCCGGACCCCGCCGTGGCCGCGGTCAAACAGACCGCGGTGTCGGTCGCGATGCGGCGGATCCTGGTGGCCGCCGACTCCAAATTCGGCGAGACCAGTTTCTGCCGGTTCGCCGACGTGTCCGACTTCGAAGCGATCGTCACCGGTACGGAACTGCCGGCCGCCGAGGCGGCCCGTTATGAAGCGCTAGGGCCTTCGGTGGTGCGCGCGTAAGCGTTGCGATCGAGTCGATCCCGCAGGGCCGACGGGCCGCCGGGTCGGGGTGTCGACGTGTATCGCTGCATCGGTTCGCGGGCGTGCCCGGCTGAGCACATGCGCTACCCGGCCGAGTTGGCGCCCAACCTTTCCGGGCGGTTCGCGCGATGCGCTAGGCAGTTGCAAGGCTCGAGCTTGAGGGCCCAACTGCCTTCACCACGAACAGCCGAACCGTCACCGATCTCCTGATGTAGGCCGAAAAACTCCTTGTTGTTCGAACGTATGTTCGATACAATTGGGCATGGGAATCACACCGGATCTCAACGCTCTTCTCGAGCGCCTGCGTGACGTGGACGTCCCCGACGACGTGTCCAGGGACGACGCGGTGGCGGCGCTGGCGTGCGTGATGAAACTGCGCAATGTGGCCGATCATCTGGCGGCGATGCTGACCGGGGTGCTGGACCGCTGTGGTGCCGCGGCGGCGCAGGGCCGGACGCCACGGGAGTTGTTGATGGCGTTGGGGTGTGCGCCGTCGGTGGCGCAGCGGCTGGTCCGGGTATCGGGAGCCTTGCCGGCGTTGCCCACGCTCGCGGCCCATGCCGCCGATGGGGCGATCTCCGGGGAGCATGTGGATGCGATCGTCAAAGGCATCAACCACATCCGCGCCCGCGCACCCGGTGAGGTCGACGAGGAAGCCCGGTACCAGCAGGTGACCGATCTGCTGGGACAGTTCTTCTCCGGGGCCACCCCCGCCGACATCGACAAACGCGCCCGCCGGCTGGGCAACCGCCATGCCGCAGCGGAAGGTGGCCTGCCGGCTGCCGAGGACCGGTCGATCAATACCGCCGACCACCGCGTCACCAGCGACGGGCGGGTCCAGATCCGGGCGGACCTGGACGCCGAAGTCGGGGCCAAATACATCGCGGCGATCGAACAAGGATCAGCGCCGCGGCCCGAACCCGACGGCAGCCCCGACACCCGCACGGCGGGCAGGCGGCGGGCCGATGCGCTGGAAGCGGTGCTGGACATTGCCGCCCGCGGCGGCGACACCGCTTCCGCGCCGCGCACCCAGCTACTGGTGACGGTGCCCGCCGAAGCCCCAGACCTGGCGGCGTTGGAATTCATCGGATCGATCAGCACCATGACCCTGGAACGAATCTGCTGCGACACCACCGTCACCACGATCATCGTCGACGGCGAACACGTACCCCTCGATATGGGGCGCGAGAAACGTTTGTTCCCGGCGCACCTGCGCAAAGCGCTGTATTTGCGGGATCAGTGCTGCATCAAATGCGGCGCCCCACCCGGACGCACCCACGCCCACCACATCATCCACTGGACCCACCACGGTGAGACATCACTAGCCAACGGCTGCCTGCTGTGCCCGGCCTGCCACGCCAACGTCCACCACGACGGCTGGGATGTGGTCATGGGCCTGGACAAACACCCCTGGCTCATCCCACCCGCGACCGTCGACCCACACCGAAAACCCATCCCCGCATACAACCGCCGCACCATGCGCCTCGACACAGCCGCATAACACGCAAAGCGTTGCGTACCTTGACAACTCAACAGTGACAACGGCAATCACGGGCCTGCTGCTTTTCAACGGCAGGAGGAAAGCAGCAGGCCCGCACCCGGAGGATCACGAACAGTTCACCGCGATGTCCGCACCGCGTCAGGCATCGGCGGCAGGTAGCTGACGGCATTGCCGCCGCCGCGCTTGGCCACGAACATCGCCTCGTCGGCACGGGCGACCAGATCGCCGAGCAGTTCCGCGTGGTCACACCCGGATTCGGCGAAGTGCGTGATCGCCGCGGCGGTGATCCCGATACTCGCCGTGATCGGCGCGTGGTCGTCGCGGCCGCACAACGCGACCCGGATCCGGTCGGCCACGGCCACCCAGTCCCCCGGCTGCAGGACGTCGACGACGACGAACTCCTCGCCCCCGACACGCGCTACCAGCGCGCCGCCGTGCACGGAGGACTCCAGTCGCCGGGCGCAGCGGACCAGCACCTCGTCGCCGACGCTGTGGCCGAACCGGTCGTTGACGATCTTGAACCGGTCGAGGTCGATCACGATCACCACGACGTCGGCCGCGCGCTTGCGGTGGCCGCGCAGCAGGTCGTCGATGTGGAGATTGAGACCGCGGCGGTTCAGCAATCCGGTCAGTGGGTCGTTCGAGGCCTCGTTGGCCTCGTTGCGCAGGGCCCAGATACCGAAGTGGGCGGCGATCGGCGCCACCGCGAGCGCCCCGCCGGACAGCAGCTTCACGAACGCCAGGACTGGATCGCCGCCGCCGATGATCGCGATCTCGACGGACATCGCTGCGATCGACGACACCGCCCAACAACTATGTACGGCAAGCGCTTTGGGGCCGTCGAAGAAGATGATGTAGAACGACACCAGCAGCAGCGCACTCAGCCCGAACATGCCGGACAGCACCTTCTGGTTGAGCAGGGTGACCACGGTGACGCCGATGTCGACGTTGATGAGGAACGCGTGCGACACCCGGTACGACGGCCACGGCCGCAGCCACCACACCCAGCTCCACACGTACATCGCCGTGATGAAGACGATGGACACGGCCCGCACGACCGCGCCCGCGGGTTCATCGCCGGACCACTGGGCGATCATGACGATGAGGCCGACCATGCCGACGCCGAGCCCGACGAGGAACTGGATCAGCCCGGTCAGCGACCGCTTGGCGAAGTACTCGACCTGCGCCTCGTAATCGGTCGGCGTATGCCACCATTCGCGGACCATCCGGACCGTGGCGTGACGCGCAGCAGCATCCAGCAACAATCCACGGCCCTCACAATGGACACCTTCGACTGACCCTCAACCCGCATCCAACCATTTCCACAGCTAATATTTCAGCAGAATGTGCGGATATGGTTGACCTGCGTTTTCCCATGCTAGAGCACAGGCATGGTTGATGCCAGCGAACGAGCCAACGCGAAGCTATTCGACAGTGACCGACTTCGCCAGGTTCCGCGGCTTGTCCACGTCGTATCCACGCTCACGGGCCACCGACGCGGCGAACACCTGCAGCGGGATGGTCGACAGCAGGGGCTGGAACAACGTCGAGGTCGTCGGCAACTCGAAGATGTAGTCCGCGTACGGCCGCACCGTCTCGTCGCCTTCCTCGGCGATGACGATGGTGACCGCGCCACGGGCCTGAATCTCCCGGATGTTGCTCAGCAGCTTGGCGTGCAGCATCGAGGAGCCCTTGGGCGACGGCATCACCACGATCACCGGCAGATCGTCGTCGATCAGCGCGATGGGACCGTGCTTGAGCTCGCCGGCGGCAAAGCCCTCGGCGTGCATGTACGCCAGCTCCTTGAGCTTGAGCGCACCCTCGAGCGCCACCGGGTAGCCAACATGCCGCCCCAGGAACAGCACCGTCGGCGACTTCGCGAACTGCCGGCCCAGATCGGCGATCGGGTCCAGCCGCTCGAGCACCTGCTCGACCAACGCCGGCATGGCCTCCAGCTCGCGGTACTCGCGGGCGACCTCGTCCGGGTACTTGGTGCCGCGCGCCTGCGCCAGCGCCAGGCCCACCAGGTAGTTGGCGGCCACCTGGGCCAGGAACGTCTTGGTCGCGGCGACGCCGATCTCCGGCCCTGCCCGGGTGTAGAGCACGGCGTCGGCCTCGCGCGGAATCTGCGAGCCGTTGGTGTTGCAGATGGCCAGCACCTTGGCCTTCTGGCCCTTGGCGTGCCGGACGGCCTCCAGGGTGTCGGCGGTCTCGCCGGACTGCGAGATGGCGATCACCAGCGTGCTGCGGTCCAGGACCGGGTCGCGGTAGCGGAACTCGCTGGCCAACTCGACCTCGACCGGCAGCCGCGTCCAGTGCTCGATGGCGTACTTGGCGAGCAGGCCGGAGTGGTACGCGGTACCGCAGGCGACGATGAAGACCTTGTCGACGTCGCGCAGCTCCTGGTCGGACAACCGCTGCTCGTCGAGCACGATCTTGCCGTCGACGAAGTGACCGAGCAGCGTGTCGGAGACGGCCGCGGGCTGCTCGGCGATCTCCTTGTACATGAAGTAGTCGTAGCCGCCCTTTTCGGCAGCCGACAGGTCCCAGTCGATGTGGAACGGGCGCGCGCGGTCCGACGCGTCGTTGCCGTCGAAGTCCAGCACCTGGTAGCCGTCCGCGGTGATCACCACGGCCTGGTCCTGTCCGAGTTCGACGGCGTCGCGCGTGTACTCGATGAAGGCCGCGACATCGGAGCCGACGAACATCTCACCGTCGCCGACGCCGACCACCAGCGGGGTGGACCGGCGGGCCGCGATGATGGTGCCGGGATCGTCGGCGTTGCTGAACACCAGCGTGAAGTGACCCTCCAGCCGGCGCAGCACCGCCAGCACCGACGCGACGAAGTCACCGGCCGTCGGGCCGTTCCGGTAGGCCTGTGCCACCAGGTGGACGGCGACCTCGGAGTCTGTGTCGCTCTGGAACTCGACGCCGGCGGCCTCCAGCTCGGCGCGCAGCCCGGCGAAGTTCTCGATGATGCCGTTGTGGACCACCGCGAGCTTGCCGCTGGCATCGCTGTGCGGATGCGCATTGCGGTCGGTGGGACGCCCGTGGGTCGCCCAGCGGGTGTGCCCCATGCCGGTGGTGCCCTCGAGCTCGGCGGCATCGGTCTCGGCCAGCGCCTCTTCCAGATTGGCCAGTCGGCCGGCGCGCCGCCGGATGGTCAGACCCCCGTGGCCATCGGCCAGGGCGACACCGGACGAGTCGTAGCCGCGGTATTCCATCCGTCGCAGCGCGTCGACCACGATGTCGCGGGCCGGCCGTTGCCCGACATAGCCGACGATTCCACACATGGTTATCCAGGGTAGTGCAGCCGCCCGGGTGCCGGACCGTGCATGCGTGACGCGCAAACCAGGGCCACTGCGCTAACGTCATCGCGTGGCCAAGACGAAGAAGCTCTTCGGCGCTCTGACGCGCCGCGGCCCGCACCGCGTTCTGCGTGGTGACCTGGGTTTTGCCGGCCTGCCGGGCACCGTCTACACCCCCGAGTCGGGGCTGAATCTGCCCGGCGTGGCATTCGGCCACGACTGGTTGCAGGGTGTCGGACGTTACAACGGCACGCTCGAGCATCTGGCGTCGTGGGGCATCGTCGCGGCCGCACCCAACACCGAGACCGGCATCGCGCCGTCGGTGCTGAACCTGGCTTACGACCTGGGCACCACCCTCGACATCATCACCGGAGTCCGGCTGGGCCCCGGCAAGATCAGCGTGCACCCGACCAAGTTGGGCCTGGTCGGGCACGGTTTCGGGGCCTCGGCCGCGGTCTTCACCGCCGCCGGCCTGGGCTCGTCGGCCAACCCACTGAAGGCGGTGGCGGCGGTGTTCCCGACCGCCAGCAAGCCCGACGCTGACGAGCCCGCGGCCGGTCTGCGGGTTCCCGGCCTGATCCTCAACGCACCGGGCGCCGACCTGACCATCCAGTCCAACGCCACCGAGCTGGCCGCCGCGTGGCGGACGGCGACGGTGCGGACCGTCGCCAAGGCCGTCCCGGGCGGTCTGGCCGAGGGCTTCCGGCTGTCCAAACTGGTCGGGATGCCCGGCGCGGATCGCCGCACCCAGAAGACGGTGCGCGCGCTGCTGACTGGCTACCTGCTGTTCCAGCTGACCGGCGACAAGACCTACAAGGATTTCGCCGACGCCGACGTGGTGCTGCCGAAGACCGTCGCCGCCGATCCCGACGCCGAGAACCCGGCGCTGGAGGACAAGGTTGCCGCCCTGTTGAAGGGCTAGGAGCGTGTGCACGCGGCTGCACCATCGGCACCAAACCGAGTGCTGACGTTTTGACGCTGACGTCCGGGGTAACTGCGTCAGCGTGTTGGAGACCGTCACCGCCCCGTTTCAGTGGGTCGCCGCTGCCCGACACCGCCGGGTGTTCCACCCGGGTGGCGTACTGGCACGGGGTTCGATCGAGCGGGTGGCGGCGCGCGACGTAGGCCTACCGATCGAGTCCGCCTCCGATGTGCTGGTGCGGCTTTCGAAGGGAATCGGCACACCGGGAGCGCTGCCCGACGTGATCGGGCTGGCGTTTCGGCTGCCGGCGGGTGACTCGGCGACGGCATCGGCGGCACCGCCGTGGGACGTGCTGTTGGCGTCGGCGGGCCGCGGACGGCTCAGCCGCTTCGGCGTCCGGCCGGTCGTTCGATGGCCGGGCCAGCCGATGTCCAGTGTCATGCCACTGCGGTACCAGGGCACCAACTGGTGGCTGCGCGCGCAGATCCTGAGCCATGTCGACGGCGCCGGAGTGTCGCTGGACAGCATCCGCAGCGCCCTGCACGACGGGCCGATGACCGTCGCCATCGACCAGGCCCCGGGCTTCGCATCGTTTCGCCCGTTGGCCAGGCTGACGATCAAAGACGTTGTGCCGCACGATGAAATAGCCGACACCGACTTCGACCCGGTGCTGCATACCGCACCCGGCGTGCAGCTGGCGCCGCACTGGCTGTCGAACCTACGGATGCAGGCGTATCGACGCAGCCGCAAAGGGCGGCACCCCGACAGCGCATGACCCAGATCCGGACCGAAGAGGAGAAACCGTATGGACGCCTTGGCATTTCTGCGACGTGAACACGAGAGCGTGCTGGGCATGTTCGAAGTGCTCGACGGAGCTCCCCGCGGGACCGGCGCTCAGCAGAGCGGCCTGGCGACGATGGTCGAGAACTTGGTGATCGCCGAATCACAGCACGAGGCAATCGAAGAGCAGTTGTTCTGGCCGGCGGTCCGGGACGCGCTCGATGACGGTGACGAACTCGCCGATCACGCGATCTCTCAGGAAGAGGCCGGAAAGAAGCTGCTGCAGCAATTGGCGGACGGCGCGCCCGGCGAGGCGGAATATCATGCGGCACTTGACGAATTCATCAAGGCCGGCCGCGAGCACATCGCCTACGAGCAAGACGTCGTGTGGCCGAGGCTGTCCGCCGCGGTGAGCGACGAACGCTTGGAAAAGCTGGGCCACGAACTCGAAGCAGCCAAGAAGATGGCGGCAACCCGGCCGCATCCAGATACCCCGTCGAGTTCCGCGGTACAGAAAACGGTGGGTGTGGCGGCCGCCGTGGTCGACCACGTTCGGGACGCGGTGAGTGGACGAGACCGACAGAATCCGCCCGACCCACCTACCTCGTGATTGTCTTACGTCCGCGGCCACCGGCGTTCGTCGCCGGTGGCCGCGGACCGCTGGATCAGGTTGTGGCGGTGTGCTGTTCGTGGGTGAACGGCTTGTCGCAGTGCACCGCGGGTTCTCCACTGGGATTGTTCTTGGCCCCGGTGTTCTTCTGCAGGGACGTGCCCAGCCAGTCTTTCGTGGGCGACTTCACGTAGTTCCACGACATACCTTCTGGCCACGGACCCTGACCTTCGTTCCATGGTCCGCGGACGTCGCCCTGACCGTTGGACATGTTGAACGCGAGGGTCTGGAAACGCTCGTCGCCGGCCAGGGTGCCCGGCGGGAAGTTGACCGGCAGCTCGTTCAGGGCGGCGGTGAACTGCTGGAAATGGGTGACTTCGCGCGTCATCAGGAACGTGAGCGTGTCCTGCACGCCCGGATCGTCGGTGAACTGCTTGAGGTATTCGTAGACGATCTTGGCCCTCGACTCTGCGGCCAGATTGCTGCGCAGGTCGACCGAGGGATCACCGTTCGCGTTGACATACGACCCCGACCACGGAATCGCGGCCGCATTGCTGACGTCCGGGCCGCCGCCGGTCAGCACGCAGTACAGCGGATTCATCGCGACCTGGTGAATGGCCTGGTCGCGGCCATCCGGACTGGCGACCGTCGCCATCCAGTCGCAGCGCTCGTTGGCCTGCTTGAGATCGTCATTGAAGCCGTCCAGCAGCATCGTGATCATGGCACCGACCATCTCGAGATGGCTCAGTTCCTCGGTGGCGATGTCCATGAACAGGTCGTACATTTTTGGGTTCTTTTCGCGCAGCACGAATGCCTGGGTGAAGTACTGCATCGCCGCTTTGAGTTCCCCGTTCGCGCCGCCGAACTGCTCCTGCAGCAGCGTCGCAAAGCGCGGATCGGGTTGATCGACGCGTACCTCGAATTGCAAATCCTTGTGATGAGTGAACATTCGCGCTCCCTTGGGCTGGTAGTGATCTACCGCAACCGCGTACCCCCTGCCGGCCCGGCGAAACAGCATCCAGCCCGACGGCTTCACTCCCCCACATTCGGTAGTTCGTCGGCCGCGATCTCGCATGGCGTCTTGGTGGTCGGATCGGGTTGCTCCGCAACCGGTTCCACCGGCGGCGTGGTGGGCGCCGGGTCGGCTACAGGTTGGCCGGGTACCGGCTGCTGAGGCGGTAGCACCGGGGCGTCGACGGGGCCGGGCTCGGCGTCATCGGACTCAGCGGTCTCCCCCGAGGTGTCCTCCTCGCCGGCGGCATCGCTCTTGGCAGCGTCCTCCTCGTCGGCCTCCTCTGCGTCGCTGTCGTCCGGCTCGTCATCGGCATCGCCATCCGCCGCGTCGTCCGGCTCGTGGTCGGTATCGGTGCCATCGGCGCCGAGCCCGAGGTCGTCTCCCAGGCCGTCCCTGATGTTGTCGAGCCCGCCCAGTCCCGATGCGCCGGGCGCCAGACCCGCCATGGAACCGAGCGCTCCCCCGATGGCATCGGTCAGCTGCCGGCCCAAACCGCCGATACCCGAACCGAATCCGAGATCTCCGGACGAGCCGGCCGTCGGCGGGGTTGCCGCGGCAGTGCCGAGCGCCGGTTCGGGGCCTCCGGGCGCAGGGGTCGACGGTGCCGGAGCGGATTCGGCAGAAACGGGCGGGGTCGACGGCGCGGCAACAGGTTCGGCCGGCACCGGCGGAGCCGCAGATGCGGACGGCGCCGGCGGCGTCCACCCCGCCGCTGTGCCCAACGTCGCGAAGGGCGCAGCCGCCGCGGCCTGATATGCCGGCGCGGCCGGCCACGCCGGCGCGGGCGAAGCCTGAGGCGTCCAATCGGGCGTCAGCACGACGGGCACCGCGAACGAAACCCCTGCCGGGGTAACCGCGGCGATGGCCGAATCGTACGCCGCCGCAACGGCATCGGAGGCCTCCTGCAGCGCGGGCAGCAGGTCCCCCGACACCGCCCGAAGGACGAAGGGCTTGACCTGCTGATCGACGATCTCGCTGGCGGCCGACAGGTCGCCGGCCCCGGCGAGGACCGCGCGGGCCGCCGCGCTCCACTGGTCCCGGTGCCCGGCAGTCTGCGCGTCGGCCCGCAACACCGCGTCGACCTTGGCGTCGACGGCGCGCCACAACGCATCCCGCAGCGTCGTCAGTGCCTGCGCGCTCCGCTGCAGATGCGCGCCCACATCCTCGGCCGCCACCGTCAGGGTGCGCAGAAACCCGCCGGCGGCGTCGCCACCGGCACCTGACCACTGTGCCGTCAGCTCCCGATATCCGTTGCCCTGCAACCGCACTGCATCCTGCGCGACCACCACCGCAGCGTCAAGCGAGCGGGCGTCCGCGGCCAGCGCGTCGAGGTTCAGCCCACTCTCGGCGTAATACAACTCCGCCAACGGCCCTGGGGACGGCACGCCCAACACCCGGCATGCCGCCACGTACTCGTCGAGGACCGTGACCGCACCGTCGCCTTCGGAGAGCCGCCCGGCCACATCGAACGCAGCCGCCATCATCAGACCAACCGGCCGGCGAGGTCGGTATCCGCGTCCTCGTAGCGCGCCGACGAAACCCGTAGTGCCGCTGCGGCTTCCGCCGACGCCGACGCCCATGCCCGAAGCTGTCCGGCCGACTGGTCCAGCGCGGCGCGTAAGGCGGCCGCGCGCGAGGCATGATCACGCCCGCCGCAGAACCCGTCGAAGTACCACCGCAACAACGGCGCGACCGCGGTGCCGAGCATGTCGGCGACCGATTCGCACCGCTGCGCGGCATCCCGCACTGCCGAGAGGTCTATCCGAGCGACGTCACGTTCTCCCATGCCTTGCTATGACGCGCGGCGCGGCCGTTCGGTTCCATCGAAGCTGAAAATATCCTGTGGCCACCCGCCAAAACGACCTTCGTGGACGGCTGTCGGCACTAGCCTGCAACGATGCAACCGCTGGTCTTCCTCGATACGGAGACCACCGGCCTGCACGCCGAGCGGCAACCCTGGGAAATCGCCATGCTGCGGCGCGACGATGCCGGTGAGTCGCGCATCGTGATGTACATCGACCTGGCCGACCTCGATCTCGACGCGGCCGAGCCCGCGGGCCTGCGGATCAGCCGCTTCGCCAGTCGCCATCCGCAGGTGGTCTACGGACCCATCGACCTCCCGTCGGTGCACCGTGAACAGGAAGCCGCGGAAATCGTTCGCGAGTGGACCATGGACGCCACCATCGTCGGTGTGGTGCCCAGCTTCGATACGCAGTGTCTGTGCGCCATGTTGGCGCGTCATCAGCTGACGCCGGGCTGGAGCCCCAAGCTCGTCGACGTCCTCTCGCTGGCCGCCCGGTACGTCCTCGACTACGGGCGCACCCCGGAACGGGACTCGACACAGCTGTCCCGGCAGTGCGGAGTCCGGCCGCCCGGCGCCGGACTCCGCCACACCGCGCTCGGCGATGCACGGTGGGCGATGCGGTGGTACGACCAGCTGTCCACCCGCCTGATGTCCCGACTGGCCCAGTAGGACAGGCGAACTCAGCGCAAGCCCGGGTGCGTGCCCGACTGCCGGGCCCGCCGCTGGACGGCGGCGATCTCACGCAGCCCGTCACCGAGCAGGCTCCGGTTGAGCGGCGAGAGGTCGCCGACGGTGACCACGTCGTTCGGGGTGCGACCGTCGGCGATCAGCTCGACCTGATGCGCCAACCGCATCCGTTGCAGCATGACGAAAACCTCTGTGAGCGTCCGGGAATCGCGCTCGGTCAGCGCTCCGGTGCCCACCGCTGCCGCGAGCCGCGCCGGCGTCGAAGCCGACGTCATGTCGGCGGTCAGGCCGCCCCACCGGGCCAGGTTGACGATCGGCGTCACCGCATGCGTCTTCAGATCGAACGTGCCGCCGCGCCGCGACAGCACATCGCGCAGCGACCACGTGCGCACCTTGCCCGACAGCGCATCCAGCAGCTGCAGGCGCAGGGCGTTCGGATGTTCGTCACGCATGCGGTGGAACACCGTGGGCACGGTGTGCAGCGCCCGGTTCCCCCACACCACGCGACCGTCGATCAGCAGGGAGGACAGGATCAAGCCCTTGCCGCGCAAGGGATCATCGAGCCAGCCCTCGGCGGCCTGCGCCCAGTCGGAGGCCGACCGCGCGAACGCCTTGTGCGACGCGACGGCACCGTTGCTGTCGGCAGGCAGGCCGCAGCCATCGAGGATGGCGTGCGCGCGGGCCGCGATGGCACGCAACTGCGCGCATTCGGCATCGCAGCTGTCGGCCCAACTGAGCGCGCTGTCGACATCGGAGGACGGCATGGCCTCCCGGCGGGCGATGCTGCCGAGGGTGAGCCAGGCGAACTGCTCCTGCGTCGGGCCCGGGCCGGCTTCGGCCAGGGCCAGCTCCAATGCCTTGCGCACCAACGCATCCAGCACGATCGAGGCGATGCTGCTGGCGGCCGACGCCTTCGTCCCGGTGCGGAACAGCTCGACCGCGATCCGGGTCACGTCGCGGCCATGGCGCTGGAGCGCGGCGGCATCGGGCGCCTGCGCGATCGCCCGGCGCAACACGAAGCTCTGCCGCGCCGAGGCGGCCAGCAGATCGACGTCCTCCAGCACGCCCAGCACCTCACCGCGTGGCGACAGCACCGGCATATGGCGCATGCCCCGCTCCAGCATGTCCAACAGCACCGTCTCGGCGGTGCGGTCGGCGGTCACCGTCTGGGCGGGCGCGCTCATCACCTCGGAGATCGGGACGTCGACGGGCAACCCGGCCGCGACCACGCGCGACCGAAGGTCGCGGTCGGTGAAGATGCCGACGCCGCCCTCGCGCAGCCGGATCAGCGCGTAGGACACGCGCTGCTCGCTCATCTGCACGACGGCGTCGCGAACCGAGACGCCCGGCTCCACGATCAGCACGGTGCCGTGCACCAGATCGCCGACCGGCCGTGAATCACCGGCGGTGATCAGCTGCGACTGCGACGACGGCGTGGCGGACAGCGCCAGGAAGCGCAGCCCCGCCGGTTTGGCGAACTGGGCCCGCACGAGCTCGCCGGGCAGGCGGATGACGGTGGCGGGTTCCGTTGTGCGGGCCAGGAATTCGATACCACCGCCGGTCAGCATCGGCACGTAGCCGAAGATCTCGCCGGGCTCGATGGTGTCGAATACCTGCCCGTCGCCCACCTCCTGAAGGTTCACCGAGCCGGTCAGGACCATCCAGATGTCGTCGGGGACCTGCCGGGAGAAGTCCGCGATCACGGTGCCGGCGCGGTACTGCTCCACCGACGACGCGGCGACGAGGTCGTTCAGTTCGGTGTCACTCGCCGTCTGAAACGGCGGGCGCGAACCGAGGAAGTTCACCAGCTCCGGAGAGGTCACTTCGCCATCGTGCCCTACGTCACCCGTTGCGAATGAGGTCCGCACATTTCTCGGCCATCGTCATCACCGTGATGTTGGGGTTGACCACCGGCAATTTCGGCATCGCCGAGGCATCGACCACCCGCAGGTTGTGCACCCCCTTGACGCGCAGCTGCGGGTCGAGCACCGCCATCGGATCGTCGACCGCACCCATCCGGGCGGTACCGGCCGGGTGGTACACGGTGTTGTGTGTCTTGTAGATGTACGCGAGCAGTTCCTCGTCGGTCTGCGCATCCGGGCCGGGCGCGAGTTCACGGCCGATCCACTCCTGCAGCGGCTCCTGCTCGGCGATCTTGCGAGCCAGCTTGATTCCGGCCAGCATCACCTTCTCGTCGTGCCCTTCCGGGTCGGTGAAATAGCGTGGGTCGACCTTCGCCCGATCCCGGAAGTCGCGAGAGGCCAGTCGCACGGTGCCGCGCGAACGGCCTTGTGTCACATTGGGAGTCAGGCAGAACCCGTTGTCGGTGGTGGGGTACCCGTGCCGCAGCGTGTTCATGTCGAACGGGACGCTGCCGTAATGCATCATCAGGTCGGAGTGATCGGGATTGTCGCCGGCGACCTCGGTGGTGGCGAACAGCCCGATCTCCCACCACTGTGTGGATTCGGTGACCATCGGCTTCGCCGCTTCCCAGAACACGAGGCCCTCGACGTGGTCGTCGAGGTTCTCACCGACGCCGGGCGAGTCGACCCGCACCGGCACCCCGACCTCGTTCAGGTGGGCTGCGGGCCCGATTCCGGACAGCATCAACAGTTTCGGGGTGTCGATCGCGCCGGCCGTGACGACCACCTCGCGCCTAGCGGTGACGACGTCGTAGCCGGTGAGGTCCGGGCGCTGGTACCGCACGCCCGTCGCCACCGGCTCGTCGCCCGAGTCGTCGAACAGGATCTCGGCCACCCAGCAGTTGGTCAGCACAGTGAGATTGGGCCGCGACTCGAGGATCGGGTGCAGATACGCGTGCGAGCTGGACATCCGCTCGCCGGCCTCATTCGCGTTGATCTGCAACCAGCCCGCCGCGTTGAGGGTCCAGTCGCCGCGGTTGAACTGCACGGTCTCCAGACCGACTTTGGCGGCGGAGTCGATCACCGCCTGACCGCACGGGTCGTTGGGCGGCACGTCGCGAAGCCGAACTGGGCCCGAATCACCGTGCGGCACACCCTGATACGTGCCGGTCGCGGTGTTGTTCTCCACCTTGGCGGTGAACGGCAGCACGTTCTCCGGCTCCCAGCCGGTCGCGCCCATCGCCACCCAGTCCCGCAGACCCTGGGCGAGCGGCCAGAACGCAATACAGGAGTTGTGTGACGAACACCCGCCGAGCACCTTCGCCCGCGCGTGCCGCATGAAGCTGTTGCCCTTCTCCTGCGGCTCCACCGGGTAGTCCCAGTCGTAGCCGGAGTCCAGCAGGTGCATCCACTCCGACAATTCGAGGATGTTGCGGTCACCCACATCCGACGGCCCGGCCTCCACCAGACAGACGGTGACATTCGGGTCCTCGGACAGCCGCGCCGCGAGGACACAGCCGGCGGTGCCGCCGCCGGCGATCACGTAGTCGTAGGTCTGATCGGACATGATGCGAACTCCTCGAAAAGTGGTCAGGCAGAGGGGAACAAGCTCAGCGGGTCAGTCGCGGGTATACGCCGAGTGGGAGGCGAGAGTGCCAATGTGGTTGCGGCCCTTGACGAAATACCAGAGCAGGCCCAGACCGAGGATGACGCCGATGTAGACGAACGCGCCCCAGGTGTTGTACCACGGGTCACCGTAGATCGCGACGCGCGGCCACGCCAGGTTGACGGCCATCCCGACGCCCCACAGCACCGCGAAGATGTTGACCGGCAGGCCCCACTTGCCCATGGTGAAGTAGCCACCCTCGGCAAGGTCTTTCGGCGGCCACTCCCCCCGCAGGCGCTTCTTGAGCAGCGGGCCGGTGACCATCAGGTAGGCCAGGTAGATCATGATGATCGCGATCGAGGTCAGCACGGTGAAAACCTTTGGCTGCCCGAGGTTGATCACGAGGATCAGCGCCGCGATGATGCCGATCACGACGGCCGGCACGACGGGCGCCTGGGTCTTGGGGTGCACCTTGGCGAGTTTCTCGCCGAACGGCAGCGCGTTGTCGCGGGCCATGGCGAACGTCAGGCGGATCGCCGCGGTGTGCACGGCCAGCGAGCACACCGTCACGGCGACCACGATGCAGATCAGGAAGATGGTGCCCAACGGGCCCCACATCACCTTCTCGACGATGGACTGCAGGCTGCCGTCGGGGCTGCCCAGCGCCGGGTCGTTCAGATCCGGCGTGGCCATGATGGCGCCCGCCAGGATGGCACCGCCGATCACGAACGAGGCCAGGATGGCGCGCAGGATGGCCTTGGGCGCGGTGCGCCGCGGTTCGACCGTTTCCTCGCCGAGTGAGCTTGCCGTGTCGAAGCCGTACATCACGTACAGCGACGCCACCGAGGCCACCAGGAACGCGCCGAAATATCCACCGGGTAGCCCGGCGCCGTGGCCCTGGGTGTCGAAGAAGACGCTCGGCCCGCGCTTGATGTTGAACAGCAGGATGACCGCGATGAGCACGGCCGCAATGAGTTCGATGAAGACACCGGCACTGTTGATCATCGCCATCAGCCGCACGCCGAAGGCATTGACGACAGTGGTGAACACGATGAGGACCGTGCCGAGCAGGATGGCGTTGGCGGCGAAATCGTACTGACCGGTGCCGTCACCGATCACCTGGAAACCCTTCCAGAGCCGTGGCAGGTTCAACTGTAGGGCCAACACCACCGCCGACAGCGTGACGATGGAGGCCGTGAGCATCAGCCACCCCGAACTCCAGCCGACGATGCGGCTGCCCAGCTTCTTCGACCAGTTGTAGACGGAACCCGCGACCGGATACTTGGCGGCGAGTTCCATGAAACACAGCGCCACCGCCATCTGCCCGATGAACACCATCGGCCAGGACCAGAGGTACGCCGGTCCGCCGTTGCCGTAGCCGACATAGAACAGCTGGAAGGTACCGGTCAGGATCGAGATATAGCTGACCCCGGCCGCGAAGCTCGCGAATTTTCCGATGCTGCGGTCCAGTGATTCCTTGTAGCCGAAATCCTCGAGTCCGCCGCTGTCCGTATCAGTGAGGTTCTGAGTCATGAAGTTGTGTCCCTAGCCTTCGGTGGCGTCAAACCAGCCGGCCGGCGTTGGCGCGGTGTTGTGCCAGATATGTTTGAGCTCTTGATATTCCGCGAGACCCGAGGGACCGAGCTCGCGGCCGTTGCCCGACTTCCCGAAACCGCCCCACTCCGCTGCCGCGGTGTAGTAGCCGAAGTCGTTCAACCACACCGTGCCGTGCCGTAATGCGCGCACCACACGTTCGCCCCGCGCCGGATCAGAGGTTCGCACCCCTGCCGCGAGACCGTACTGCGTGTCGTTGCCGAGCCTGATCGCCTCGGCCTCGTCGGTGAACCGCTCCACCGTCATGATCGGCCCGAAGGTCTCCTCCGTGACGATCCGCATCGAGCGGTCACACCGGTCGAAGATCGTCGGCAGGAAGAAGTAGCCGTCCGCCAGTGCCGGATCGCTGGGCCGGGTCCCGCCGGTGATGAGCTTCGCGCCCTCGGAAATACCCAGGGCCACAAAGGATTCGATCTTGTCCAGCTGCTGCTTGGACACCAGCGGGCCGGTCTGGCTACGCGGGTCGGTACCGTCGCCCATCCGGATCTTCTCGGCCCGCTCGGCGAGCTGAGCGACGAAGTCGTCGGCGATCGACTCCTCGAGGATCACCCGGGTACCGGACGAGCACACCTGGCCCGAGTGCAGGAACACGCCGGTGAGGACCTGGTCGACGGCGGCGTCCCAGGCCGCGCCGGTTCCGATGTCGGCGAAGACGATGTGCGGGTTCTTCCCGCCGAGTTCCAGCGCCACCTTGGTCACGTGCGCGGCGGCGGTCCTGGCGATGTGCTGGCCGGTGCTCAGCCCACCGGTGAACGAGATGAGGTCGACGTCGGGGTTGTCGGTGAGTGCCGCACCGACGGCGGCCCCACTGCCCTGGATCAGGTTGAGCACACCCGGGGGCACCCCCGCTTCCTGGGCCAGCCGGACGAAGGCGATCGTCGAAAGCGGTGTCACCTCACTGGGTTTGGCCACCATGGTGCAACCGGCCGCCAGGGCCGGCGCGACCTTCCAGGAGATCTGCAGGAGCGGATAGTTCCACGGGGCGATCAGCACGCACACCCCGATGGGCTCGTGCACCACCCGGCTGATGACGGCCGGGTTGCCCACGTCGACCAGGCGGTCGGACTGCGTCGCGACCAAGCGCGCGTAGTAGCGGAACACCGAGATTACGTCGTCGATGTCGATCCGGCTCTCCGCCAGGGTTTTTCCGGTGTCAGCGGTCTCCAGTGCCGCCAGCGACTCCTTGTCGCGGGCCAGCAGGTCAGCGATGCGCTCGAGCAGCGCGGCCCGCTCGGCGACCGGCGTGGCCGGCCAGTCCCCGGCATCGAAAGCGGCGCGGGCCGCGGCGACGGCCGCCAGGGCGTCGTCGTGCGTGGCCTCGTCCACCGTGGCGAAGACCTTGCCCGTTGCGGGGTTTATGAGATCCCGGGTACCGCCGTCGGCGGCATGCCGCCACTGCGATCCGATGAGCAGATCAGGTGCACCGTCCACGTTGCCTCCTCGATTACCGGTGATCACCCAGGCCACAGGCGATCCGGCGGCGACCATACTCGGAACCCGCTGTGCCCATGCGATTTTCGGACGCGACGGTCCTGCGATTCACTCTGGGCATCGCGGCTCGCTTTCCCTATGGGCGTCGGAGGCAGTCGGGCCGCCACGACGAGACCATCGACTACGGCCGCCCCGGCCCTGTCGCCAACTAATATATCACTAGCTGATCAGTAATGATGCGGTTTGAGATGCTGATCTGACTCATTTTTTGCGACCCGCTGCCAGCCATGCGAAAGACCTCATCTGGCCTTCCTCGGCGTCGATCCCGGCTGCCCGCGTCTGACGAGTTCGGCACCGGAATTCATGTGCGCGACGCGTCCCATGCGGCGCTGGACGTCGGCGATCTCCTTGACGGTCTGCTCGATCGTGCTGCGGTCGATGGGTGAGATCTCGTCGAGGTCGATGATGTCGTCGGGACGCTGCCCCGCCTCGATCTGGCGCAACTGGTGTTCCAGCCGGAGCAGCTGGAGCGCGTCGAACGCTTCGATCAGCCGGCTCGCGGAGCGGTCGGTGAGCACCTCCGACCCGGCGGCAACGCGGAGCCGGTCGACGGTGTGCAACTCCGGGGATCCGACGCTGAGCGAGGCCCACCTCGCGACATTGACGATCGGCAGCAAGCCGCGGCCCTTGATGTCGAACTTCTCGTCACGCCCGATGATCCGGTCCCGCACCGAGAGCAGGCGCGCTCGGCGCGAGAGCGAATCCTGCAGCAGCAGTTCGACGGTCGCGGGATGCCGATTGAAATCGCGGAAGACGCGCGCGGGCTCGGGCAACGCCGGGTCGCCGAAGATCGGCCGGGCGTCCACCAGGAGCGAGGCCATGATGGTGCCCTGATTCTGCTGAGGGTTGGTGAGCCAGCCCTGCGCCGCCTCTCGCCACTGCGAATCGGTACGCGAGAACCCCGGGTGCGACGGGAACGCATGATGAGCGTCGACGCCGATGCCACAGAGCTGCAGCACCTCCCCCACGACGCTGAATGCTTCGCGGTAGCGCGGGATTTGGTCCTCGTACGAATCCGCGAACGTCACCGCGGCATCGACATCGGACGAGGGCACCGCTTCGCGCCGGCCGATGCTGCCGAGTGAGAGCCAGGTGAAGGCATCGATCGACAGATCGTTGAATTCCTCGTGGTCGAAGACCAGGAAGATCGCGCGACGGGTGATCGAAGCGATCAGCGCCGAATGGACGGCGATCACCCGGTCGGCCGTCAGCCCGCGCGCCAGGATGTCGGCAAGCATCGCCGGAACCCGCCGCGCATGTGTGATCAGCCCGTCGATGCTGCAGGCCTGCCGGATCTGTGCGTTCAGGCTGACACCGGCGGTCGTGGGCGCGAGCATGAAATCACGCTCCCCGACCGCGCCTTTCAGGCGGCCGTCGTCTCCGGTGACGAGCAGGAACGAGACGCCGTGATCGAGCAGCATGATCAGGGCGTCAGCAGACGACATACTCGCCGGTGCCGTGATCGCGGGATAGTCCATCACCGCATTCGCGGGCGACTCCCGCGGCAGGCCTTCCCCGATCACCTTGCGGCGCAAGGCTTCATCTGTCACCAGGCCGAAGTGGCCGGTACCGGTGTCGACGGCGGCGTACGGCAGGCCCAGCTCGGTCATGCGCGCTGCGAGCGCCGTCACCGATTCGTCGGCCCGTACGACGAGCGGTTCGCGGTAGACCAGATCCGACAGCAGTGTGTACCGCGGCTGAGCGGCCGTGAGCCCGCGCACGTGCGCGATCTCGTCGGCCAGGAAACGCGCGCCGCTGCGGGACGCGAACGCGGGAAGGACGATCCCGGACGGCAGGTTCGCGACGATGACCTTGGTCTTCGCCTCGATCCGCGGGCCGACCGGCCGCCCCGCCAGTGCGGAGGTGTATCCGATTGGCGCGCCACGGGTGAACTTGTCGGCGGGCCCCTCACCGATGCGTTCCGGATCGAACCAGAGATCGATCTCTCCCGACATCACCAGTCCGATGCTCGTCGGCATCGTGGCGAAGGCATCCAGAATCAGGTCGCCCGGCTGGTACTCCGCGATCTGCGCAGCAGCCACCGCGCCGGCGCGCTCGGCCGGGCTCAGTGCATCGAACGGTGGGCAGTGCGCCAGCAGTTCGGCGAGTTCGCCCAGTTCCGCCTCGGTCTCGGTCTCGGTCGACATGCCGCAGTCCTCTCCGGAGTCGCTCACCCGACGGTGGGCCGGGAGCCGGTCGTGACGACGAAGGCGCCCCACTCCGGGGTCGCCTCGACGAGGTGGCCGGGATCGATGCCGATGAGACGACCGCCCGGGAAGCGGGTCACCTCATGGTGCAGTCGCGCATCATAGGTGGTTGCCGGATGGTCGGACGCACCGTGCGAGCCACTGTGACCGTGCACCTGACTGAACGGGAGCATCGTGCCTTCCCACCCGGGCACGACCTCCTCGGTGCGGCTGGCCCACAACGGACCCGCCATCGGATTCGGTGGGCCGAGCATGGCGCCGCCGCCGTACAGCGTCGGGCACCCCGTGCGGGCCAGGCTGTTGATCCGGCGCGCCGCCTGCCGCGCGGTATCGGGGGCGAGGAGGTGCTCGCGCCAGAACTGCTCGGTGACCCCGGCATGCGTCACCAGGAAATCCTCTTCGTCGGTCTCGACGGCGACCGCGGCGTGCAGCTTGCCGTCGGCCCACCACTTCTTCAGGATGCGCTGTTCCAGGTAACCGATCCGGTCCTCCCACAGGAAACTGTTCGGCCGCAGATACAGAGCCTCATGATTGCCCACAAGTTGAACCCACTGCCCGGGATACGTGTTCAGGTAGTAGTCGACCAGACGAACGACACCCTCGGAGTCCGGGCCCCGGTGCACCAGATCCCCCACCTGAATCACGACGAGATCATCGGGCAACACCCCGGTTTCGGAGACACCGAGAGACCGCAGCTCGCGCCGCAGCTCCTCGATGTGCCCACCGACATCGCCGATCACGGCCACCCGCATCGTCATGGACCGGATTTTCCTCCCGCCTCGCGCCGCACCTGACCGAGTCCGCAGCGGCGTGACCCAGGCCCGGCCTGTATGGCGTGCGCTCAGTGGCTCATGTCCAATTCGCTCAGCGACTTGCCGCTGGTCTCCGGAGCCAGGATCTGCGACACGATCGCGCCGGCGAAGGCGATGATTCCCGCGAAGACCATGGTCCAGGTGAAACCGAGGTGCTTCATCGAGAGCGGGATCAGGAACAGACCCGCAGCAGCACCGAGGCGGCTGATCGCCGCCGCGAATCCGGTACCGATCGCCCGGACCTCGGTCGGGAAGACCTCCGCGGGATAGATTTGAGTGAACGCGGTGTACATCGCGTTGACGAACGAATACGCCAGGAACAGCGCCAACATCACCATCGACATCACACCGACCTGCTCCACCGGAAGCACGAAGCTGCCGAGGACGGCGATGGCGACCAGCAGACCGCCCGCGATCCACTGGGTCGGAACGGTCATCTTGCGCCGCCCCCAACGGTCGATCATGAACATCGTGAAGATCACGCCCAACCAGGCGACGACCGAGAGAACCACTCCGCGCATCAGGCCCTTCATGCCGATATCGCCCAGTAGGCCGTCGGCGAAGGTCGCGATGGCGAAGTACGGCGTCACCGCGCAGGTCCAGAACACGGCCATGAAGACCGTCGAGCGCCACACCGCCGGCGAGAACAGCATCTTGAAACTGCCCGTCGCGCCGCCCGCAGTGGCTTTCATCATGTCGGTCTGGTAGGCGGTGTCCAGATACCCGACGACCAGTCCGTGCGCCTCTTCGGTCCTGCCCTTTGCCCACAACCAGCGCGGCGACTCGGGCAACCCGATCCGGCCGATCAGCAGCGCGGCTGCGATGAGCGTTGTAGTGCCCAGCGTGACCCGCCAATCCACACCGGCCCGGTCCATGAAGTAGCCGATGACGAACGCGATCATGAAACCGCCGTACCAGGCGACCAGGGTCAGGGCCAACAGTTTGCCGCGGAGATGGGTCGGCGCGAACTCCGCCAGCATCGGCAAGCCGACCGCGTACTCGATGCCGACGGCCAGGCCCATCAACAGACGAACGGCGAAAAGCTGTTCTGGTCCGTCGACGAAGAACTGCAGAGCCGAAAAGGCCGTGAACAGCGCCAGATCCCAGAACAGAATCGGCTTACGGCCGAACTTGTCGGCCAGCCACCCACCCAAAGGTGAGCCGATGAGGATGCCGAGCATCGCCGAGGCGGCCTCCAGCCCGATCCAGACGGTGGTGAACCGGGGGTCCAGCTCGATGGTGTGCGTAACCGGACCGATGCTGCCCAGGATGTAGCCATCGAGGAACATGCCGCCGACCAACACGACGATCATCCGCGCCATGAACCGGCGCTTGCGCGCCAGCACGGCCGGGTCGTCGGAGAATGTCGCTGCCGCACCTTCGCTCACAGACATGGCACATGCTCTTCAGGAATCGGTGTACAGGACATCACTGCTCCTTTGATCGCGGGTTCCGAAATAGCGGACGTCGTTGGCCTGGATGGCACTGCGCTGCACAGCCTTTGGGTGGTGTGGTGTCCCGGTCCGTCAAGGCCGCCTCTCCAGCCGGCCCGGCGGACCGGGACACCGCGCCGACTCCGCGAGTATTCGGCGCCCGGCCGGTTGCCGGGAGCCGAATGCGCGCATCTAGTCGGCGAGCTTGTTGCGCAGCCAGTCATGGAAGTCGCCGAGGTGGTGTTCGCTGGGCACCAGCACACCGCCGTCGCGATAGACGCGGGAACTCATGGCGGGCTGACAGCGCTCGCACGCGTCGAAGTCCTGCTGGTTGACGCGGTGGAACAGCTCTACCGACTTGCTCACGTCGCGCCCGGATTCGACCACGCCGGGCAGGTACAGCCAGTCGCATTCGACGATGGTGTGGTCCGCCGCCATCGGGAACATCCGATGGATGATGACGTGATCGGGCACCAGGTTGACGAACACCTGCGGACGTACCGTGATCGCGTAGTAGCGCCGGTCCTGATCCGCGGTGACGCCGGGGATGTGCTCGAAACCCTCTGAGCCATCGATGGTGAAGCCCGCGACGTCTTCGCCGAACTCCGCGCCGTGGCCGACGTAGTACTGGGCGGCGTAGCCGTCCGCGAACTCCGGCAGCACCTCGGTCAGTTCCGGGTGGATGGTGGCGCAGTGGTAGCACTCCATGAAGTTCTCGATGATGAGCTTCCAGTTCGCCTTGACGTCATAGACGATGCGGCGACCGAGGCTCAGATCGCCCACCGTGTAATGGTCGATCGACTCGACATCGCCCAGCCGATCCACGATCTCCTGCATGACGGTGTCCTCGAACGACGGTGGCTCGTCGGCCAGGCACACCCAGACATAGCCGAGCCACTCCCGGACCGAGATCTTGCGCAGGCCGTATTCGACGCGGTCGATGTCGGGCATCTTCGTCAGGTTCGGCGCCGCGACGAGCTTGCCGTCGAGATCGTAAGTCCATGCGTGATAAGGACATTGGAACGCGCGCTTGACCTCGCCGCTGTCCTCGGTGCACAGCCGGGCGCCGCGATGCCGGCACAGGTTGAAGAACGCGTTGATGTCACCCTTGCGGGACCTGGTCACCAGAACGCTTTCGCGACCGACCTGGACGGTCTTGAACGCACCCGGCTTGTCCAGATCCGCGGCGCGCACAACGCAGAACCACATGGTCTCGAAAATCTTCTCCTGCTCGAGGGCGAAGACCTCCGGATCGGTGTAGTAATGCCCTGCCAGAGTGGAAATGAGGCTTTCCGGCAGGCTCGGCACGGTGGCGGTCATCGAACTCCTTTGCGATGTCATGTCGTGAGTTTGGTTGGGGTGCAAGAACTTCGGCTCAGACCGTGGTGGGCGTCGGCACCAACTGGCGGCGCCACCGGGTGAACAGCCGGGGCTGGTCGATACCGAGGACCGCCACCAGGCGGCCGTCGCGCCGGTACGTGGCCAGCAGGCAGCGCTCCTCGCAGCTGCCCTCCTCGATGGTGATCTCGTCATCGGGACGGGCCAGGCCGGCGAACTGAATGCGGGAGCCGTACTGGTCCGACCAGAAGTACGGCGGCTTCACCGTCGACTCCTGCGCCAGACCACCCGCCAGCAGCGCAGCGACCGCCATGGCAGGACGCTCCAGCGCACCGGTCCAGTGTTCGACCCGGTGGTGGGTGTCGGTGGCGGCGTCGAGCCATGCCGCGCAGTCCCCGACGGCGACGACGTTCGGCAGGGCCGTCTGCCCGTGCGTGCCGCACAGCACGCCGTTGCCGAGCGCCAGCCCGCTGCCCTGCAGCCAGTCGATGTTGGGCACGCCGCCGATACCCACCACGACGATGTCGGCCGGCAGATGGCGGCCGTCGGCCAGATCGACGCCGGCCACCCGCCGCACACCGCCCGGGGTGCGCAGTGCGCGCTCCTGCCCGACCAGTCCGGCCACACCGACACCGCAGATCAGCGTCGTTCCGTTGGCGGCATGGGCACCGGCGACCACACCGCCGAGCCACCCGCCGAGCTGCATCTGCAACGGCGTGCGGGCGGCTTCGACGACGGTGACGTCCAGGCCCAGCTTGCGGGCCGTCGACGCGACCTCGGCCCCGATGAAACCGGCGCCGATGACAACCAGCCGAGCGCCCGGCACCAGTTCGGCCCGCAACGCCACGGCGTCGTCGATGGTGCGGATGACGTGCACGCCGGCCATACCCTCGCAGCCGGGCCAGCGGCGGGCGCGCGAGCCGGTCGCGAGCACCACGCCGTCGGCGTCGATGCGCGTCCCGTCGGCGAGTTCGATTGCGCCACTGCGACTGTCGAGCTTGGCGGCGGCGACACCCAGTCGCCAGTCTGCCTGCAGATCGTCGTCGTCGGATTCCAGCGCGAGGTCGGCTTCGGAGACGGTGCCGGCGAGGAGCTCCTTCGACAGCGGCGGGCGGTCGTACGGCCGCTGCGCCTCGTCGCCGATGACCGTCAGCCGCCCGTCGAAGCCCTGCGCCCGCAGCACCCGCGCTGCCGACAGGCCCGCGAGCGACGCTCCCACGATCGCGACGTGCTTCATTACTGCCCCGCGCCCAGTCGAGCCCGGATGTCGGGCGGCAGGTTGGGTTTCTCGGTGCTCAGTTCGACGTGGATGACGCCGTCGGAGATCACGACCGTGTGCGTGCGCACCGGCAGCTTGGCCGGCGGCGCGTCGACCGCTCCGGTGCGGAGGTTGAACCGCGAGGCGTGCAGCGGGCACTCGACGTCGCACCCCTCCAGCCAGCCGTCGGCCAGGGACGCGTCCTGGTGCGAACAGGTGTCGTCGATGGCGAACACCTCGCCGTCCTCGGTGTGGAAGACCGCGATGGGCGGGTCGGTTGCCACGCGCCGAGCCTCGCCGGGCGGGAGTTCGGAGAGCCGACAAATCTCAAGCATCGGGTGTGCCCTCTCGGTGAGTTTGACGCGTATTACGCAACGTGATTCGAATTATGCAACAGTGTGTGCGCAGTCACATATCCGTGTCAAGGGGTGGACGGGATGGTTTACACAGCCGGAACAACTGCCCAACCGGGCTTGAAAGCCCAGGTCAGTCGGATGTGCGGCGAGTCGACGCGAGGTTGTGCGGCAGCTCCGCCGCGTCGATGCCGCTCGCACCACCGGCGCTGCGGGGGCATCGACTTGAGGTTCGCCACAGGGCACGGGAATCACCGATGGCGAACAGTTGATATATTAGATCGCGTTGATCTGATATGCAGCGTGAATCGACGAATTGCCCGATAGGGCGTGCGCAGTCAGCGCCGATAGCCCATGCGGCGGCTGACATCATCGGCCGCCGCGACCACGGTCGGCGCGATCTCCCGGGCGCGCTCCTCGGTGAGCCGATACGCCGGACCAGAGACGCTCAGCGCGGCGATCACCACACCGAGGTGATCCCGAATCGGCGCGGCGACGGCGTTGAGCCCGGGCTCGAGCTCCTCCAACGACACCACGTAGCCATTGCGGGGCACGTCCTGCAACTGCGCTTCCAGTCGCTCGATCGACGTGATGGTGCCTTCGGTGAACCGCTGCAGCCCAGCCGCCGCCAACAGGTCCCGCCGGGCATCGGCAGCCATGAAGGCCAGCAGCACCTTGCCGCTCGACGTCGCGTGCAACGGCGTGAGCTCCCCCACCCAGTTGTGCGTGCTGACCGCCGCGGGTCCCCGCGCCTGGTCCACGTTCACCGCGTACTCCGATCGCAGCACCGCGATGTTGACGGTCTCGCCGACCTCGGCTGCCAGTCGCTCGCAGATCTCCCGGCCCTGCCGCGTGACGTCGAGCCGGCCCGACACCGCGTTGGCCAGCCGCAGGATGCCGAAGCCGAGCCGGTACTTGCCGCGCTCGAAAGCCTGCTCGACGAGTTCCCGATCCTCGAGCGCCGCGAGCAGGCGCGAGACCGTCGACTTGTGCACCCCGATGTCCGACGCCAGCTCGGTGACTCCGGCCTCGCCCCGGCGCGCGAGGAGATCCAGGACAGCGAGCGCGCGGTCGACGGACTGCACGCCCGCATTGCCGGAATCAACGCCGTTGTTGCTCATTACGCAACGATAACCACATCGTGATGCGTGTGGTCACGTTCGTCGGGCACGTCAGACGATTGCGCGGATCGCCTTCTCGAATCCGGTGACGTGGTCGAGCGCTATCTGTGCCGCGGCGTCGCCGTCGCCACCGGCGATGGTCCGCAACAGCTCGGCGTGCTCGCCCACGTGTCGGGCCACCGTCGGCAGGCGGTCGAGGAACAGGCAGAAGATCCGGGTCGCGAGATTGTCGTAGCGGACCAGCACATCCTCGAGATGGGGATTTCCGGCTGCTCGGTAGATCGCGCGGTGCGCGCGCAGGTCCCACCGCATGAGCTCGTCGCGATCGATGTTCTGCACATCGAGCGCTTCGGTGCGGTCGGCGAGCGCGAGCAGGCCGGCACGCACGTCGGCCGAGGCGTTCTCGGCAGCCGAGCGTGCGGCGACGGGCTCGAGATTGACCCGAATCTGAGAGATGTGCCGGAGGTCGGCGACATCGACACCGGTGGCGAAAGTGCCGCGGCGCGGGAACGAGACCACCAACCGATCCGCTTCCAGGCGCTTGAGAGCCTCGCGGACGGGGGTCCGGCCCAGCTCGAGTTCGGCCGCGAGATCGTTTTCCACGATGGCTTCGTTGGGCCGGATATCCAGCATGATGAGCTTGTCGCGGATCACCAGGTATGCCCGGTCGGCGAACGACATCTCCTCGGAGACAACGTCATCGAGCTGTTCCACACCGGCAACGCTCACGCCCGCCCCCCCTTCCCGACGTCGCCGACTTCAGCGTCCGGCAACTGATCTGATCTGGTCAGGTCAATGATATATCAGGACCTGCGCCGTCCGGCCCTCCCGGTCGCAGCCGGTCGGTAGCGCGCCGCGGAGGCATCACAGCAACGCGCGAATCGCCGCCTCGAAGCTGCAGACATGGGCCAGCGTCAGGGCGGAAGCCGTGGCCTCGTCGCCCGCGACGATGGCCTCCAGCAGCTCGATGTGCTCACGGACGTGGCCGGCGACGCCCGGCAGCCGATCCAGGAACAAGCACCAGATCCGGGTGGCATGCGCGTCGAGGCTGACGAGGATCTGTTCGAGGTGCGGATTGCCGGACGCCCGGTAGATCTCGCGGTGCACATGGACGTCGTGCCGCAGCACCTCGCGGGGATCGTCGGTGTCGCCGATCCCGGAGATCGCCCGCGCGAGTGCCGTCAGCCGGGCGCGGGTCTCCGGTGTCGCGACGCGGGCGGCCCGGGCAGCCGCCGTCGGCTCGAGCAGCTTGCGAATCTCCGAGATGTCGGCCAGGTCCGTCATGTCGACGGCCGTGGCGAACGTGCCCCGCCGCGGATAGGCGACGACGAGGCGGTCGCGCTCGAGACGTTTGAGGGCCTCCCGCACAGGAGTGCGGCCGAAGCCGAGATCAGCCGCGAGGTGATCGTCGTTGATGGGCTCCCCCGGCCGGATGTCCAGCATCACCAGGCGCTCGCGCACGATGTCGTAGGCGCGGTCCGCGTTGGTCTCGGTGGCGGCCGCCCTCGCGTCGGGTTGAGTGCTGTCGAGATCGCCGAACGACAACTCTGTCAGGGTCATCGCCAATCCTCCAAAAGTGTCTGCGGCCCAGCTCTTGACGCGGCCACCAGCTGATCTTAATCTAACCGACAGCTGATATATTAGTCCAGCACACACTGCAATGTCAGAAAGGTGTACATGACCCTCGACACCGCCCCGACAGCCACCAACCCCACGCTGAGCGCGAGCCTCGCCGAGCTGGATCCGGATGTGCACCAGGCGATCTCGGCCGAGTTGCACCGGCAACAGAGCACGCTGGAGATGATCGCCAGCGAGAACTTCGCGCCCGTCGCCGTGATGCAGGCGCAGGGCTCGGTGCTGACCAACAAGTACGCCGAGGGCTACCCGGGACGCCGGTACTACGGCGGCTGCGAATTCGTCGACGTCACCGAACAACTCGCCATCGACCGCGTCAAGAGCCTCTTCGGCGCCGAATACGCCAACGTGCAACCACATTCGGGCGCGCAGGCCAACGCCGCCGCCATGTCGGCGCTGCTCTCGCCCGGCGACACCATCCTCGGTCTCGACCTGGCGCACGGCGGGCACCTCACGCACGGCATGAAGCTCAACTTCTCCGGCAAGCTCTACGACGTCGCGGCCTACCACGTCGGGGAAAGCGACCACCGGGTCGACATGGCCGAGGTCGAGCGCATCGCCCGCGAGCGCCGGCCGAAGCTGATCCTGGCGGGCTGGTCGGCCTATCCCCGCCAGCTCGATTTCGCCGAATTCCGGCGCATCGCAGACGAAGTCGGCGCCTACCTGATGGTCGACATGGCCCATTTCGCCGGCCTGGTCGCCGCCGGCCTGCACCCGTCGCCGGTGCCGCACGCCCACGTCGTCACCTCGACCACGCACAAGACACTGGGCGGGCCCCGCGGCGGCATCATCCTCACCAACGACCAAGCCCTGGCCAAGAAGTTCAACTCGTCGGTGTTCCCCGGTCAGCAGGGTGGACCGCTCGAGCACGTCATCGCCGCCAAGGCGGTGTCGTTCAAGCTCGCGGCCACGCCCGAATTCCGCGAGCGGCAGCAGCGCACTCTGGACGGCGCAGCCATCCTGGCCGAACGCCTGCTGCAAGACGATTCCCGCGCGGCCGGCATCAACGTGGTGTCCGGCGGCACCGACGTCCACCTGGTGCTGGTCGACCTGCGCGAGTCCGAACTGGACGGCAAACAGGCCGAGGACCGGCTGCACCGCGTGGGAATCACCGTGAACCGCAACGCCGTTCCGTTCGACCCGCGACCGCCGATGGTCAGCTCGGGCGTGCGCATCGGCACCGCGGCGCTGGCGACCCGCGGCTTCGATCTGGACAGCTTCCGCGAAGTCGCCGACGTCATCAGCCACGCGCTGCGACCCGACGCCGACGACGCGGCCCTGGCCGCACTGCGCACCCGAGTGGACGCGCTGGCCGACCGCTTCCCGCTCTACCCCGACCTCACGGAGGCCCCGCTGTGACCGCACCGACGACCCCACCGGGCGCACACCTGCCCGACCATCCGGAATTCCTCTGGCGCACACCGGAACCCAAGAAGTCCTACGACGTCGTCATCGTCGGCGGCGGCGGACACGGCCTGGCGACCGCGCACTACCTCGCCAAGAACCACGGCATCACCAATGTCGCGGTGCTGGAACGCGGCTGGCTGGCCGGCGGCAACATGGCCCGCAACACCACCCTGATCCGGTCCAACTACCTGTGGGACGAGAGCGCCCGGATCTACGAGCACGCCCTGAAACTGTGGGAGGGGCTGGAAGAGGACCTGGACTACCCGATCCTGTTCAGCCAGCGCGGTGTGCTCAACCTGGCGCACAGCCTGCAGGACGTCCGCGACAGCGTGCGGCGCGTCGAGGCCAACAAGCTCAACGGCATCGACGCCGAGTGGGTGGAACCCAAAGAGGTCAAGGACCTGTGCCCGATCGTCAACATTTCCAGTGACATTCGCTATCCGGTGCTGGGTGCCACCTATCAGCCCCGCGCCGGCATCGCCAAGCACGACTACGTCGCGTGGGGCTTCGCGCGCCGCGCCGACGAGGCCGGCATCGACATCATCCAGAACTGCGAGGTCACCGGATTCGTCACCGACGGCGACCGGGTCACCGGGGTGCGCACCACGCGCGGCGACATCGGCGCCGGACAGGTGGCGCTGTGCGCGGCCGGGCACACCTCGACGTTGACCGACATGCTCGGCATCCGCACGCCGCTGCAGAGCCACCCGCTGCAGGCGCTGGTATCCGAACTGCTCGAGCCGGTGCATCCCACCATCGTCATGTCGAACGCGGTGCACGTGTACGTATCTCAGGCCCACAAGGGCGAACTCGTGATGGGCGCCGGCGTCGACTCCTACAACGGCTACGGCCAGCGCGGCGCGTTCCACATCATCGAACGCCAGATGGCCGCCGCGGTGGAACTGTTCCCGGTCTTCGCCCGCGCGCACCTGCTGCGTACCTGGGCGGGCATCGTCGACGTCTGCCCCGACGCATCACCGATCGTCGGCCGCGTCGGCTACGACAACCTGTACCTCAACGCCGGTTGGGGCACAGGCGGTTTCAAAGTGACGCCCGGCATCGGCTGGTGCCTGGCCGACACCATCGCCACCGGCCGCGAACACGACTACGTCGCCCCCTTCAGCCTCGACCGGTTCGTCACCGGAGCCCTGGTCGACGAACACGGCGCCGCCGGCGTGGCGCACTAGAAACCAGGAGCCGCAATGCAACTCATCGACTGCCCGTGGTGCGGGCCACGTGAGGAAACCGAATTTCACTACGGCGGTCAGGCGCACGTCGCCTACCCCGAGGACCCGCAGGCACTGACCGACGAACAGTGGGCGCACTACGTGTTCTTCCGCGCCAACCCCAAGGGGCTGTTCGCCGAACGCTGGACCCACAGCGCCGGCTGCCGCCGCTGGTTCAATGCCATCCGCGACACCGCAACCTACCGATTCGACCGTGTCTACCGACTCGACGAGCAGAGGCCGACAATCTGATGAGCACCGCACTGCGCACCGAAACCGGCGGCCGTATCGACCGGGATACGGTGCACACCTTCACTTTCAACGACCGGGAGTACACCGGCCACGCCGGTGACACTCTCGCGTCGGCGCTGCTGGCGAACGGCGTGCATCACGTCACCTCGAGCATCAAGATGGGCCGGCCCCGCGGCTTCACCTCGGCGTGGGCCGAGGACACCGGCGGCCTCGTCCAGATCGAATATCCCTTCCCCGAACCCATGCTGCTCGCCACCACCGTCGAGCTGTACGACGGGCTCGTCGCACGCGGCCTCCCGGGACAGGGCCGGCTCGCCGACGTCGCCGACCCCGCGCGCTACGACTCGACCCACGTGCACGCCGACGTCCTGGTCGCCGGGGCCGGCCCGGCCGGCCTGGCAGCCGCGCTGACGGCGGCCCGGGCCGGTGCCCGCGTCGTGCTGATCGACGAACAGAGCGAGGCCGGTGGCGCCCTGTTGGGCAGCACCGACACCATCGCCGGCCGCCCGGCACTGCAGTGGGTTGCCGACGCGGTCGCCGAACTCGCGACCTACCCCGACGTGCTGCACCTGCAGCGCACCACGGCATTCGGCCACTACGACGACGGCTTCGTCCTTGCGCTGCAACGGCGTACCGATCACCTCGGCGCCGCTGCTCCGGCAGCGGTGAGCCGGCAGCGGGTCTGGCGGATCCGGGCCCGGCACGTCATCGTCGCCGCCGGCGCCCACGAGCGGCCGGTGGTGTTCACCGACAACGACCGGCCCGGCATCATGCTGGCCGCCGGCGCCCGCACCTTCCTGCACCGGTACGGCGTCAAGGTCGGCGAGCGGGCCGTCGTGTTCACCACCAACGACAGCGCCTATCAGGCCGCGCTGGACCTGCACGACGCCGGAGTGGCGATCACCGCGATCGTCGATGCCCGGGACGCGGTCGCCACAGATCTGCGCGCGGCGTGCGATTCCCGTGACATCGAACTGCGCACCGGATCGGTCGTCAGTGGCAGTCGCGGTGAGAACCGGGTCAGCGCCGCCATCGTCACCGGTACGGACGGCGCGTCCGACGAACTGGCGTGTGACGTGCTGCTGGTCAGCGGCGGCTGGAATCCCGCGGTCCACCTGTTCAGTCAGGTGCGCGGGCCGCTGCGCTACGACGCCGCCCTCGGCGCGTTCGTTCCGGGTGCCGAGCTCGATGAGGTGAGCGTCGCCGGCTCGGCCGCAGGCACGTTCAGCCTGCCCGGTTGCCTGCGCGACGGTCGCGCCGCCGCCACCCGCGCCCTCGCCGGCCTCGGGTTCACAGCAGCCTCCGAACCACTTGCCGGAGAATCGGATTCGATCCGGGCCGCGGGCGCACCCGCTGTACTGTGGCGCGTTCCCGACGCCGACGGCACAACGCAGTTCGTCGACGTCCAGCGCGACGCGACGGTGGCGGACCTGGTCCGCGCGGTCGGCGCGGGCATGCGCTCGATGGAACACATCAAGCGCTACACCACCATCGGCACCGCGCACGACCAGGGCAAGACCTCTGGCGTCGTCGCCTCGGGCATCACCGCCGAACTGCTCGGTGTCCCCGTCGCCGATCTCGGCGTCACCACCTTCCGGCCGCCGTACACGCCGGTCGCGTTCGCGGCGCTGGCCGGTCGCAACCGTGGCCGGATGTTCGACCCGGAACGTGTTACCGCGGTGCATGATTGGCACGTGGCCCGCGGCGCGGTGTTCGAGGACGTCGGCCAGTGGAAGCGTCCGCGTTACTACCCGCTGCCCGGTGAAGACATGGAGACCGCGGTGCTGCGCGAATGCGCCGCTGCCCGAACGGGAGTCGGCATCCTCGACGGCTCGACGCTGGGCAAGATCGACGTCCAGGGTCCCGATGCCGGCGCCTTCCTCGACCTGCTCTACACGAACCTGATGAGCACGCTCAAGGTCGGCATGCTGCGGTACGGCGTGATGTGCGGCGTCGACGGCATGGTGATCGACGACGGCACCGTCATGCGCCTGGCCGACGACCGCTTCCAGGTCTTCACGACCACGGGCGGCGCGGCCCGCATCCTGGACTGGATGGAGGAATGGCTGCAGACCGAGTGGCCGCACCTGCGCGTGCGCCTCACCTCCGTCACCGAGCAGTGGCACACCTTCCCGGTGGTCGGCCCGCGCTCGCGGGACGTCATCGGCGCGGTGTTCCCGGGCGTCGACGTCAGCAACGAGGCATTCCCGTTCATGGCCTGGCGCGACACCCAGCTCGACGGCGTGCACGTCCGGATCGGCCGGGTCAGCTTCTCCGGCGAGCTGGCGTACGAGGTCAACGTCATGGGCTGGTACGCAACGGCGGTGTGGGAGAGGCTGATCGAGGCCGGTGCACCCTTCGGCATCACGCCCTACGGCACCGAGACCATGCACGTGCTGCGCGCCGAGAAGGGCTACCCGATCATCGGGCAGGACACCGACGGCACCGTCACGCCGCAGGACCTCGGGATGAACTGGGTCGTCTCGAAGAAGAAGCCCGACTTCGTCGGCAAGCGCTCGTTCACACGCGCCGAGAACCTCAATCCGCTGCGCAAGCAGTTCGTCGGACTCCTTCCGGTCGATGCGCGGACCGTGCTGCCCGAAGGCGCCCAGATCATCGAGACCCCGGCCGACGGCACGCTGCCGCCGCCACCGGTCCCCATGCTCGGCCATGTCACGTCGAGCTACCGCAGCGCCGAGCTGGGGCGCCCGTTCGCCCTGGCATTGGTCAAGGGCGGCCACGCCCGCATCGGAGACACCCTCACCGTCCCCGTGGACGGTGCCCTGGTGGCCGTCGAGGTCACCGGTTCCGTCCTCGTCGATCCCGAAGGAGCACGCCGCGATGGCTGAAACCCTCACTCGCCGTAGCCCGTTGCAGAGCTGGGCCGCCCAGTTCGCGGCGACCGCACCGGCAGCACTCCTCACCGAGGAGCCGTTCACCACGATGGTCGATCTGTGGGTCGACCCGGAAGGAGCCGGCGGCGCCGAAGCTGCCCGGCTCCTCGGCCTGACCGCGTTGCCGACCACACCGGGCACGTGCGTCACCGGTCCCGATTCGTCGGTGATCTGGTTCGGCCCGCAGGAGTGGCTGGTGACGTCGACGCAGCGTGGCGGCGAGGCACTCGAGGCCGAGCTGCACGACGCGGTCGCCGCGGCCGGCGGTGCTGCCGTCGATGTGTCCGCGCAGCGCACCATCGTGCGGCTGCGTGGGGCGCACGCCCGCGATGTGCTGGCCAAGGGCTGCTCACTGGACCTGCACCCGCGGGTCTTCGGCCCGGGCGCCGCGGCTCAGACGATGCTGGCACTGGCCGCCGTCGTGCTGATTCCGTTGGACGACAAGGGCACCGACTACCGGATCATCGTCCGCTCGTCGTTCGCCGGCTACCTCGCCGACTGGTTGATCGATGCGGTGGAGGAATTCGAGTAAGGGGCAGAACGCCGAAAATGAGCTTGTGTTCGAAGATTCTGGAATTCTTCGAACACAAGCTCATTTTCGGCGTCGAGACAGTCAGTGGCCGCGGGCGATCCACTCCGCCAGGTGTGGGGCCTCGGCCCCGACCGTGGTGTGATCGCCGTGGCCGGTATGCACCCGCGTTTCCTCCGGCAGTGTCAGGATCGAATCCCGGATGGAGTCGATGATCGTCGGGAAGTCGCTGTAGGACCGCCCCGTCGCGCCGGGCCCGCCGTTGAACAGCGTGTCCCCGGAGAACAGCGCGCCGGCCTCCGGCAGGTACAGGCACACCGAGCCCGGCGAGTGCCCGGGCGTGTGGATGACCTCGATCTCGGTGCCCGCGACACCGATGCGCTGACCGGCATCGAGATTCCAGTACTTCTCGTCGGGATGGCTTGTCTGCCAGAGCATGTCGTCGCCGGGGTGCAGCAGGATCGGCGCGTGCAGCTCGTACGCCAGCTCCGGGGCCACCGTCACGTGGTCGTTGTGCCCGTGGGTGACGACGACCGCCACCACGTTGCGGCCGGCGACGGCGTCGACGATCTGGGGCGCCGTGTGGGCGGCGTCGACGATGACGACCTCTGAGTCATCGCCGATCACCCACACATTGTTGTCGACGTCCCACGTCCCGCCGTCGAGGCTGAAGGTCCCGGAGGTGACGACGCGGTCGATGCGGAGCTGCCCACTCACAGCACGACCACCGAACGCAGCACGTTGCCGGCGTGCATGGTGTGGAAGGCGTCCTCGACCTCGTCGAGCTTGATCCGCTCGGAGACGAAGCGCTCCAACGGGATTCGGCCCTGCTGGTAGAGGTCGACCAGCATCGGGAAGTCGCGCTCGGGCAGGCAGTCGCCGTACCAGGAGGACTTCAGCGATCCGCCGCGGGAGAAGAAGTCGACCAGCGGCATCTCCAGCGTCATGTCCGGGGTGGGCACACCGACGAGGACGACGGTGCCGGCGAGGTCACGCGCGTAGAACGCCTGCTTCCAGGTTTCCGGGCGACCGACGGCGTCGATCACGACGTCGGCACCGAAGCCGCCGGTGAGCTCCTGCACCGCCTCGACGGTGTCCACGTCGGCGGCGTTGATGGTGTGGGTGGCACCGAGTTCCTTGGCCCACTCCAGCTTTCGCGGGTCCCGGTCGACCGCGATGATCTTGCCCGCGCCGGCGAGGCGGGAGCCCATGATCGCGGCGTCGCCGACGCCACCGCAGCCGATCACGGCCACCGAGTCGCCCCGGGAGACGTTGCCGGTGTTGACGGCCGCGCCGAGGCCGGCCATCACGCCGCAGCCCAGCAGGCCGACCACCGCCGGGTCGGCATTGGCGTCGACCTTGGTGCACTGCCCCGCGTGGACCAGCGTCTTGTCGGCGAACGCCCCGATGCCCAGCGCCGGTGTCAGCTCGGTGCCGTCCTCCAGCGTCATCTTCTGGGTGGCGTTGAACGTGTCGAAGCAGTACTGCGGCCGGCCGCGCTTGCACGCCCGGCACTGGCCGCACACCGCACGCCAGTTGAGGATCACGAAGTCGCCGACCGCCACCGATTCGACACCCGGGCCGACCTCTTCGACGATGCCGGCGGCCTCATGGCCGAGCAGGAACGGGTACTCGTCGTTGATGCCGCCCTCGCGGTAGGTCAGGTCCGTGTGGCAGACACCGCACGCCTGGATGTTCACCACCACTTCGTCGGGGCCGGGGTCCGGGATCACGATCGTGGTGACCTCGACCGGGGCGCCCTTGGCGCGGGCGATGACACCTCGAACTTGTTGCGGCATAGCGATACTCCTTGTTTGTCAGGGACGTTTCAGGGGGACGGTGATGATCAGAGAACGAGGCAGAGCCGGAAGGCGTCGTAGATCGCGGCGTGGATGTTGCGACTGGCGACGGCGTCACCGATGCGGAACAGCTGGTAGCCGCCGTCGGCGTTGCGCACGACGTTCTGCGGCTGCAGGTTGAGCAGCGCCTGCTGGTCGACTTCGCCGAGGTTGGTCGAGCCGGGGACCAGGCCGAAGTACAACTCGTCGGACGGCAGCGTGCCGTGTTCGACGACGACGTGGTCGACCATGCGCTGCCGGGTGGCGTGCGCATATTCGTTGTAGAGGTCCACTTCCAGCCGACCGTCCTTGCGGCGCACCCCGGTCAGGCGCTCGTTGAGCGTGACGCGCACGTCGTGCTCGGCGAACACCTTGAAGTAGCCGGGGTAGTTCACGCCGCCGACGTCGGGCGCCAATGTCCGCTCAGGGGTGACGAACTCGAGGTCGACGCCGGTCCGGGCCAGCACCTCGGCGGCATCCAATCCGGGGTGGCCGCCGTTGTCGTCGTAGAGCATGACCTCACCGCGCGGATGCACCGCGCCGCACAGCACATCCCAGCCGTCGGTGACGAGATTGGCGCCCTCGGTGAGGAATTCGGTGTTCGGTACGCCGCCCGTGGCGACCACGACGAGGTCGGGGTTCTCGGCCAGCACCTCGTCGACGTCGACGTAGCGATTGGTGCGGATGTCGACGCCGAGCAGCTTGCACTCGTCCAGCCGCCACTCGATGATGCTGATCAGATCGCGCCGGCGCGGTGACGACGACGCGATCCGCACCTGCCCACCAGGCAGGTCGGAGGCCTCGAAGACCACGACGCGGTGCCCCCGCTCGCCGAGTACGCGGGCGGCTTCCAGGCCGGCCGGCCCGGCGCCGATGACCACCGCCGTCCGCGCCGGCCCGGACGCCTTGTCGACGCGGTGCGGCAGCCGGTCTTCGCGGCCGGTGGACGGGTTGTGCACGCACTTGGCGTCGCGGTTCTGGTAGATCTCGTCGAGGCAGTAGGTCGCGCCGACACAGGGGCGAATCCGATCCTCTTCGCCGGCTTGGATTTTCGCGACGATGTGCGGGTCGGCGATGTGCGCACGCGTCATGCCGACGAGGTCGAGCAGACCGTCGCGGATCGCGTGCCGGGCCGTGGCGACGTCGTTGATGCGGGAGGCATGCATGACCGGGATGCCGAGTTCCTTCTTGACCTGCCCGGCGAACGACAGGTGCGGCGCGACCGGGGTCCCCATCGGCGGGATGACGCGCGACAGCGCCTCGTCACTGGCCATGTAGCCCTTGATCACGCTGATGAAGTCGATGCCCTCGGGTACCAGGCGCTTGGCGATCTCGATGCCGTCCTCGTACTGCAGCCCGCCGGGCAGGTCCTCGTCGAGTGACATCCGGATGCCGACCGCGAAGTCCGGCCCGGCGGCCTCGCGGACCGCGCGAATCACCCTGAGCGGGAAGCGAAGTCGATCTTCCATGCTGCCCATGCCGTACTCGTCGTCGCGGTGGTTGGTCAGCGGCGACCAGAAGGCGTCGAGCAGATGGGTGTAGGCCTCGAGTTCGATGCCGTCCAGGCCGGCCGCGCGGCACCGCGCGGTGGCGTCGGCGTAGGCCTTGACGATGCGGTCCATGTCCCATTCCTCGGCCACCTTGGGGAAGGACCGGTGGGCGGGTTCGCGGATGGCCGACGGGTACACCACAGGCAGCCAGTCGCCGTCGTAGTTGCTGGTGCGCCGGCCCAGGTGCGTGATCTGGCACATGACGGCGGCGCCGTGTTCGTGGACGCCGTAGGCCAGCTCGCTGAGCCAGGGCACGATCTCGTCCTTGTAGACGTGCAGATTGCCGAAGGCAGAGGGGCTGTCGGGCGCGACGACCGCGGAGCCGCCCATCATGGTCAGCGAGATGCCGCCCTTGGCCTTCTCCTCGTGGTAGAGCCGGTAACGGCGCTTGGGCATGCCATCTTCGGTGTAGGACGGCTCGTGCGATGTGCTCACCACGCGATTGCGCAGGGTCATGTTCTTCAGCCGGAAGGGCTGCAGGAGCGGATCGATGAGCTGATGCGCCATGGGCGAGTCCGTTTCTTTCCGATGGTTCGGACGTGGTTCACACACCGTTTACGACCCCATAAGTACCGCTTGACCAGGTACAAATGCTGATCTACCGTATGTGGCGTAACTAATATATCACTCGTCTATCAGCCCGTCTACGGACTTCGAAAGGGGAGCTTCAGGTGACCATCAGCGTGTTCGACCTCTTCTCCGTCGGCATCGGTCCGTCGAGCTCACACACCGTCGGACCGATGCGGGCCGCCGCCCGATTCGTCGACGATCTGCACACCCTCGACGCCTTCGGCGGTGCCACCGGGGTCGCGGCAGTCCGCGTCGATCTCTACGGCTCGTTGGCCGCCACCGGCGCCGGCCACGGCACCATGACGGCCATCCTGCTCGGACTCGAGGGCAACCGCCCCGAGGAGATCCGGACCGACGTCATGGAACGGCGCGTCGAGGAGATGCGGGCCAGCGGCCACATCATGCTGGGCGGCCTACGCCCGATCGCGCTCACCGAGGCCGACATGGTCCTGCGCCCGTTGACCGTCCTGCCGTTCCACCCCAACGGCATGACGCTCACCGCACTCGACGCGCACGGCGCCGAGCTGCACGTGCAGACCTACTTCTCCATCGGCGGCGGGTTCGTCGTCACCGAGGCCGAAAGTCTGGAGCCCGTCACCGAGGCCGCCACGACGCATGCGCTGTCGTTCCACTCCGCCAAGGAATTGCTGGAGCTCTGCCGCCAACGCGACTGCCGCATCAGCGATCTCATGCTCGCCGTCGAATGCGAGACGCGCACCGCCGACGAGGTCCGCTCCCGGCTGCTGCACATCCGCGACGTGATGGTCGAGTGCGAAGTGCGTGGCATCGCGCGCGACGGCTACCTCCCCGGGCCCATGCGTGTGCGCCGCCGCGCCCGGGACTGGTTCGAGCGGCTCAATGCCGAGGACTGGAACAAACAGCCCGAATTCGCCGAGGACTGGGTCAATCTCGTCGCGCTGGCCGTCAACGAGGAGAACGCGTCCGGCGGCCGGGTCGTCACCGCGCCCACCAACGGCGCCGCCGGCATCGTGCCCGCGGTGATGCACTACGCCGTCCACTACACGCGGGCCGGCCGTCAGGATCCCGACGGCACCGCAGTGCGGTTTCTCCTCACGGCGGGCGCCATCGGTTCGCTCTACAAGGAGCGCGCGTCCATCTCCGGCGCGGAGGTCGGCTGCCAGGGCGAGGTCGGGTCGGCGGCGTCGATGGCTGCCGGCGCGCTCGCCGAAATCCTCGGCGGCACACCGGAACAGGTCGAGAACGCCGCCGAGATCGCGATGGAGCACAGCCTCGGACTCACCTGCGACCCCATCCAGGGGCTCGTCCAGGTCCCGTGCATCGAGCGCAACGCCATCTCGGCGGGCAAGGCCATCAACGCGGCGCGCATGGCACTACGGGGCGACGGAGCCCACTACGTCTCGCTGGATCAGGTCATCGAGACCATGCGGACCACCGGTGCCGACATGCACTCCAAATACAAGGAGACCTCGATGGGCGGCCTCGCGGTCAACGTGCCGGTGAACTACGTCGAATGCTGAATGTTGCTGCAGGAGAGGGAGACAACGATGCACCTTGATTGGTACGACCGCGGCATCCTCACCTTTGTGCTGGGCTGCGCGCCGGGTGCGGAACCGTCCAACGACGCGTCCCTGGCGCAGTTCGGGATCACCACACCCCGGGTGATGCGCCGGTTCGACGCCGTCCTCGACGCCGTCCGCGCACACCAGTTCCCGCTCGACGACGCCGACCTGACGCTCGTCCACCAGGCCGTCGACTATCGCGACCACATGCCGCGCACCGGGTAGTCGCTAAGGCTGCTCGCTGACGGATTCGGCGACGCGGAACGCGACGGTCCTCGCCGTGATTTCATCTGGGGCCTCCACCATGACCCGGACCACCTGTTCGGTTCCGGAGGGACGCAACAGGATTCGGCCGGTGTCACCGAGTTCGGCCTCGGCCTCGGCGACCGCGGTCTGCACCGCCGGCGCCTGGGCGACCGTGGCCTTGTCGGCCACCTCGATGTTGATCAGCACCTGCGGCAACGTCTTCATGGGCGCACACAGCTGCGCCAGGTTCGACCCGGTCTGCGCCATGCGCGACATGAGCCGCAGTCCGGTGACGATGCCGTCGCCCGTGGTCCCCAGCTCGGGCATCACGATATGGCCGGACTGCTCGCCGCCGAGCGAGAACCGTCCCGCGCGCAGCTCTTCGAGCACGTACCGGTCCCCCACGCCTGTGGTGCGCACCTCGATGCCGGCCTCCCGCATCGCCAGGTGCAGGCCGAGGTTGCTCATCACGGTCGCCACCAAGGTGTTCGAGACCAGCTCCCCGGCGTCGCGCATGGCCAGCGCCAGCACCACCATGATCGCGTCACCGTCGACGAGGGCGCCCGACGCGTCGACGGCCAGACAGCGGTCGGCGTCGCCGTCGTGGGCCAGGCCCAGGTCGGCGCCGTGGTCGATGACGGCCTGCTGCAGCTGCGCCATGTGGGTGGAGCCGCAGCCGTCGTTGATGTTGAGGCCCGTCGGCTCGGCGTTGATCGCGATAACTGTGGCGCCGGCCGCTCGATATGCCTGCGGGGCGGCCGTCGAGGCGGCGCCGTTCGCGCAGTCGACGACGACCGTCAGCCCGGCCAGCGGTGCGACGGCGGCCTTGGCGGCGTGGGTGAGGTAGCGGTCCAGGGCGTCTGCGGCCTCGAGCACGCGACCGATGCCGGCGCCCGTCGGCCGGGTACCCGGACCGGCGGCGACCAGTTCGGCGATGCGGTCCTCGGTGTCGTCGTCGAGCTTGTGCCCGCCGGTACCGAAAATCTTGATGCCGTTGTCCGGCATGGGGTTGTGCGAGGCGGAGATCATCACGCCGAGCTGCGCGTCATACGACGCCGTCAGGTACGCCACCGCGGGGGTCGGCAGCACGCCGACCCGCAGCACGTCGACGCCCTCGCTCGTGATGCCGGCGATGACCGCGGCCTCCAGCATCTCGCCACTGGCCCGGGGATCTCGTCCGACGACCGCGACGCAGCGACCGGCGCCAGAGGTCGAGCAGAGGCGGCGGGCGGCGGCTGAACCCAGCGCCAACGCCAACTCCGCGGTCAGATCACGGTTTGCGACGCCACGGACGCCATCGGTGCCGAACAGCCGACTCATGAACCTTCTTTCGTCCTTCAGATGACCCCATGAAACGCCGAAGGCGGGCGTGTCCAGACTGCGACACGCCCGCCCACGAGCAGAAACGATCAGCGCTTGCTGTACTGAGGCGCCTTGCGGGCCTTCTTGAGGCCGTACTTCTTGCGCTCGATGGCACGCGGGTCACGGGTCAGGAACCCGGCCTTCTTGAGTGCCGGACGATCCTCGGGCTGAACCAGGATCAGCGCACGGGCGATGGCCAGACGCAGCGCGCCGGCCTGACCCGAGGGGCCACCACCGTCGAGGTGGGCGTAGATGTCCACCGTGTCGACGCGGTCGACGGTCACCAGCGGGGCCTTGATCAGCTGCTGGTGCACCTTGTTCGGGAAGTAGTCCTCCAGGCTGCGGCCGTCCAGGTTGAACTTGCCGGTGCCGGGCACCAGACGAACGCGGACGACGGCTTCCTTGCGGCGGCCAACGGTCTGGATCGGACGGTCGATGTACACGGGCTCGCGCGGTGCCGACTCTTCGGCCACCTCGAACTCGGTCACTTCAGTCACGTCGACTTCAGTCACTGGGCCACCTGCTTGATCTCGTAAGGAATCGGCTGCTGCGCGGCGTGCGGATGATCAGGACCCGCGTACACCTTCAGCTTCTTCTGCACCTGGCGCGACAGCTTGTTGTGCGGGAGCATGCCGACGATCGCGTTCTCAACGGTGCGGGTCGGGTGCTTCACCAGCTGTTCGCCGATGGAGCGCTTGCTCAGACCGCCCGGGAAACCCGAGTGACGGTAAGCAAACTTGTCGGTGAGCTTCTTGCCCGACAGGGCAATCTTCTCGGCGTTGATGATGATGACGAAGTCACCCTCATCGGAGTTGGGCGTGAACGTCGGCTTGTGCTTGCCGCGCAGCAGGTTGGCTGCTGCAACGGCGAGCCGGCCGAGCACCACGTCTTGGGCGTCGATGACGTACCACTGACGCGTGGTGTCACCCGCCTTCGGCGTGAATGTAGGCACAGCTATACCTCTTCTTCTCGGGTTGAGTCCCGGTGCTATCCGGGTGCCGGTCAAGTACGCGACCTGCGAATTCCCGGCGACCGACGGTGACCCGGGAAGCATTGGCCTGACGGCCTGCAGCGCACCAACGTGGGAGCTTACCCGGGTGCGTCACCGCAGGTCAAAACGCGGGTGAGCGCCTCGAACGGCGACCTCAGGTCAGTACACCCGGTCCTGCTGGTCGGGCACGACGCTGCCGTCCGGCCGGTGCAACGGCGCCTTGGCGCCCGTCGGCTCGATGTATCCCTTGGTCGCGCAGGCGTACGGTTCGGCCTGCTTCTTGGGATCGATGAACATCGGGTTCACCAGCCAGTTGCCGCCCGCGTTGTCGTAGGCCGTGCACATCAGCTCGGTCTTGTTGCGGTTGAGCACCAGCCGCAGCGCGGTGGCGTCGGTGAGGAACGTGACGTCGGTGTCGGAGTCCCCGGCGGCGAAGGCCGCGCGCTTGGGCTCGGGCTGTTGGGTGAACGCGGCGGGGCCGGTCACGCCGAACACCTCTTCGTTGACGCGGCAGCGCTTGCCCTCGATGTACGTGATGGCGGGCTCGCCGCCGCACGGCACCGGGCGCGACGTCAGGACATCGCCGTCGTGTTCGGTCCGCACGCCCATGACGTGGTCGGCCGGGATGTCGAGTTCTTCCGCCCATACCCGCGCCACCGGTTCGGCCGACGCCGAGATGATCCGTACGTCGAAACCGTTGGCGTGCAGGGTTTCCACGAGATCGCGCATCTGCGGGTAGTAGCGGACCCAGCCGGTCTGCGTGCTGCTGCCGACCTTCTGCTCGGTGCCCGCCGGGGCGTCGAGGTTCTCCTTGCGGGCGGTCTTCGCGAACTCGACCACCTCGGCTTCGCGCCAGCCGGCCTGCATCTGCGCGGCCCAGGCGTACGCCGGTTCCATGCGACGGGCGTTGAACCCGGCGAAGGCGGGCTCCCCGGCCTTGGTCTTGGCATCGGTGTAGACCGACACGAGTTCGTCGGCGCAGGCGGTGTCGGTGTCCGTGGGCATCGGCTGGCCCGGCTTGGCCGCGGCGCAGGCCCGACTCAGGGCCGTGACGGCCGGCGGCGTCAGGAACGTGCTGGTGGACGCCCAGTTGCCGTCGGCCGGTGCTCGGAGCTTGCCGTTGCGCACCATCCAGAAGAACGTGGCGTCGCCGATGTCGTTCTTGACGATGGTGTTGTCCCAGTCGAACAACGCCAGCGGCGCACCCTTCGTCACCGAACCGGCGGCGCCGCACGTGCCCAGCTTGGCGAGCATGGCGTCGATCCGGTCCCGGTTGTCGCCGTACCAGGCGGAGTTCTGCGCCAGCGTCCGGCACGACGCCGTGCTGGTGGCGGGCGACTGCGCTGCCGGGGTGCTGTCGTGGCTGCTACAGCCGGACATGGCGAGGAGGCCGGCCAGCGCAGCTGCGGAGGCCAGTCGGGTCATGCGGGTCACGGTTCTCCTGGTGTCAGGTGAGTGTCACGTCAGTTCTGCGGCGCCCGGCGCTTCGAGCGAGGTGTCGCGGGAGGTGTCCTTGAGGTCGACGCCCGAGCGGCCCAGGGCGCGGGCACCGGACACCAGCCCCGCCGCGACGCGCGCGGCCTCGGCATAGCCGAGTCCCTCGGGCGGGTGGATGTTCGAGATGCAGTTGCGGTCGGCGTCGGTGCGGCCCGGCATCGGCAGATGCGTCAGGTAGATACCCAGGCTGTCGGCCACCGACAGGCCCGGCCGCTCCCCGATGATCACCAGCAGGGTCCGCACCTTTTGCGCCGCGCCGACGTGGTCGCCGAGGGCCACGCGGGCCTGCGTGGCGATCACCGGCGGAGCCAGGGTGTACTGGTCGCCCAGCCGCGCCACGAGCTCGGCGAGCAGCGCCGGACCGTGCTTGGCCAGCGCGTAGGGCGAGAGCCCGTCGGCGAGGACGAAGCCGATGTCTGCCGGGGTTTCCGGAACATCCATGGGCGTGGCCGGGAGCCGGCCCAGGTCGGGGCGGCGCAGGTACTCGCTGCGGGACTCGGCCTGGCTGCGCACCACCGCCGGTTCGCCGATGCCGATCTCCCGGACGCGGGCCGCGAGGGACTCGACGTCGAGGGGCTCGTGGACGGCGTCGCGGGCGGCGGCGTGCGCCGCGGCCAGTTCGAGGACCTCGCGGGTGGGCAGCGCATTGCCGGCGCGGCCCAGCCCGATGCGGGCCTGCGTGGTCTTGCGGAGCTCGTCCCAGAACTCCTGGATTGCGAGATCTTCGGTCATCGTCATCCCGCCGCGGTGAGCGCCCGCAGCGCCGAGCGCTGCAGATCGAACTTGGTCAGCTTGCCGGAGTCGTCGGTCATACCGACCTTCTTGAGCCAGGCGTCGAACTCCGGAGCCGGCTTCAAACCGAGCGTCCGGCGGACCGCCACGACGTCGTGGAACGACAGGCTCTGGTAGCCGAGCATGACGTCGTCGGCGCCGGGCACCGTGATGACGAAGGCACAACCCGCCGCGGCCAGCAGCGTGAGCAGGGTGTCCATGTCGTTCTGGTCGGCTTCGGCGTGGTTGGTGTAGCAGACGTCGACGCCCATCGGCAGGCCGAGCAGCTTGCCGCAGAAGTGGTCCTCGAGCCCGGCCCGGATGATCTGCCGGCCGTCGTAGAGGTACTCCGGCCCGATGAAGCCGACGACGGTGTTGACCAGCAGCGGGTCCAGCGCGCGGGCGACGCCGTAGGCGCGGGTCTCCAGCGTCTGCTGATCGACGGGCCGGCCGCCGGTGCCGAGGTGGGCGCCCGAACTGAGCGCCGAGCCCTGCCCGGTCTCCAGGTACATGACGTTGTTGCCGACGGTCCCGCGGTTCAGGGAGCGGCCGGCCTCGTTGCCTTCGCGCAGCAGCGCCATGTCGACACCGAAGGCCTTGTTGGCGCCCTCGGTACCCGCCACGGACTGGAACACCAGGTCCACAGGAGCGCCGGCCTCGATGAGGCCGATGGTGGTGGTGATGTGCGAAAGCACGCAGGACTGCGCCGGGATGTCGTAGCGGCTGCGGATGTTGTCGAGCAGGTGCAGCAGGTCGGCGGTGGCCTGCGGCGAGTCGGTGGCCGGGTTGATGCCGATGACGGCGTCGCCGCATCCCATCAGCAGTCCGTCGAGCACGGCGGCGGCGATGCCGCGCGGATCGTCGGTCGGGTGATTGGGCTGGAGTCGCGTGGCCAGGGTGCCCGGCAACCCGATGGTGCTGCGGAAGGCCGCGTGTACCTGAGTGGCCGCGGTGACGGCGATCAGGTCCTGGTTCCGCATGATCTTCGAGACCGCGGCTGCCATCTCCGGTGTGATGCCGGGGGCGACGGCCGCGATCTTCGCGGCGGCGTCGTCGCCGGCCACCGCGTCCAGCAGCCAGTCCCGGAAACCTCCCACCGTCAGGTGGGAGATTTCCGAAAAGGCTTGCTGGTCATGGGAATCCATGATGAGCCGGGTGACCTCGTCGGTCTCGTACGGCACCACCGCTTCATTGAGGAAGGTGTCCAGCGGAAGGTCGGCCAGTGCCCACGCCGCGGCGGCCCGCTCGGCGTCGTTGTGGGCCGCGCACCCGGCGAGTTCATCACCGGAGCGCAGCGGCGTGGCCTTGGCCATCAAATCCACAAGCCCGTCGAAGGTGTGGTTCACCCCCGAAATCCGCTGGTGGTACTTCATTTCAGCTCGTCCTCGGCTTCTGCGAGCATCGCGAACTCTTCATCAGGAGAGTTTGCCACCAAATGGTGCCGGCTGTAGACCGCGAAGTAGAGCATGAAGGCGCAGAACACCAGCAGGCACAGGCCCACGGCCTTGGGGTCAACCAGGAAGGTGGCGATGACCGCGACGACGGCGATGACGAGCGCGAAGCCGGTGGTCGCGATGCCGCCCGGGGTGCGGTAGGGCCGCGGCATGTTCGGCTCGCGGCGGCGCAGCACGATGTGGCTGACCATCATCAGGACGTAACTCACGGCGGCACCGAAGACCGCCATGTTCAGCAGCAGGTCACCCTTGCCGGTCAGCGACAGCAGGAAGCCGATGACGCCGGGGACGATGAGCGCCAGCGTCGGCGCCTTGCGGGAGTTGGTCACCGACAGCTGGGTCGGCAGGTAGCCCGCGCGGGACAGGGCGAAAAGCTGGCGCGAGTAGGCGTAGATGATCGAGAAGAAGCTCGCGATCAGGCCGGCCAGGCCGATGTAGTTGACCAGCTTGGCACCGACGCCGGAACCGAGCGCCTCGACGAGCGGGTTGCCCGAGGCCGACATCTGTTGCGCGCCACCGACACCCGTGGTGAGCACCAGCACCATGGCGCAGGTGACCAGCAGGACCGTCATCGCCGCGATGATGCCGCGCGGCACGTTCTTCTCGGGGTTCGCGGTTTCCTCGGCGGCCAGCGGCACGCCTTCGATCGCCAGGAAGAACCAGATGGCGAACGGGATGGCGGCCCAGATGCCGAGGTAGCCGTGCGGCAGGATCGCCGACGCTCCGGCCGCGTTGACGTCGACCGCGATGGTGGTCAGGTTGGAGACATCGAACTGGCCGATGGCACAGACCGCGAAGATCACCAGGCCCAGCAGCGCGATGGCGGTGATCACGAACATCACCTTGAGCGCCTCACCGACGCCGGACAGGTGGATGCCGATGAAGAAGGCGTAGGCCGCCAGATACACCCACCAGCCGTTGTGAATCCCGAAGAGCCCCAAGGATTCCACGTAGGCGCCGATGAACGTCGCAATGGCGGCGGGGGCGATCGAGTACTCGATGAGGATCGCGGTGCCGGTGGCGAAACCGCCCCACGGACCCAGGGCACGACGGGCGAAGGTGTAACCACCGCCGGCGGCCGGCAGCGCCGAGGACAGCTCGGCCATGCCCAGCACCAGGGCCAGGTACATGCCGGCGATGATCACGGCGGCGATGGCGAGGCCACCGAAACCGCCGTGTGCCAGACCGAAATTCCAGCCGGAGTAGTCCCCGGACACCACGTAGCTGACGCCGAGGCCGGCGAGCAGCAGCCAGCCGGCCGTGCCCTTCTTCAGCTGACGTTTCGCGAGGTATTCGTTGCTCTCGACGTGCTCTTCGACACCGCGAGCGGAGTGCTCACTGGGTGGGTTGGTGATGGACACTGCGAACTCCTGAAAGAGGGATGGCGGATGCCGAACTGGCCTGCCCCCAGGAGTCATCTGGTGCCGGCCTTGATCATTGTGTCGCCGAACGCTTTTGGAAAGCGTCGACCGAAATGGAAGCGAGCGCCCGCGCATTCGGGGGGTACGCGGGCGCTCGCGGTTCGTGGGAGCTACGCGCTTCGTTTCCTCGCGCGAGCGCTCATCAGAAGAAGCCCTGGGCCTTCGTCGAGTAGGAGACGAGCAGGTTCTTCGTCTGCTGGTAGTGGTCCAGCATCATCTTGTGGTTCTCGCGGCCGATGCCCGACTGCTTGTAACCGCCGAACGCGGCGTGCGCGGGGTACATGTGGTAGCAGTTCGTCCACACGCGGCCGGCCTTGATGTCGCGGCCCGCCCGGTAGGCGACGTTGCCGTTGCGCGACCACACGCCGGCGCCGAGGCCGTACAGGGTGTTGTTGGCGATCGAGATGGCGTCGTCGTAGTCCTTGAACGACGTGACCGACAGCACCGGCCCGAAGATCTCCTCCTGGAAGATGCGCATGCCGTTGTGGCCGGAGAACACCGTCGGCGTCACGTAGTAACCGCCGTTGAGGTCGCCGCCCAGCTCGGCCCGCTCGCCACCGGTGATCAGCTGTGCCCCTTCGGACTTGCCGATCTCGATGTAGGACAGGATCTTCTCCAGCTGGTCGTTGGAGGCCTGCGCGCCGATCATGGTCTCGGTGTCCAGCGGGTCGCCCTGGCGGACGGCCTTGGTACGGATCGCGGCCAGCGCCAGGAACTCGTCGAAGATGTCGGCCTGGATCAGGCTGCGCGACGGGCAGGTGCAGACCTCGCCCTGGTTCAGCGCGAACATGGTGAAGCCTTCGAGCGCCTTGTCCTGGAAGTCGTCGTTGGCGGCCATGATGTCGTTGAAGAAGATGTTGGGGCTCTTGCCGCCCAGCTCCAGGGTGACCGGGATCAGGTTCTGGCTGGCGTACTGCATGATCAGCCGGCCCGTGGTGGTCTCACCGGTGAAGGCGATCTTGGCGATGCGGTTGCTCGAGGCGAGCGGCTTGCCGGCCTCGACGCCAAAACCGTTGACCACGTTGACAACACCCGCCGGCAGCAAGTCGCCGATGAGCGAGAACAGGTACATGATCGACGCCGGGGTCTGCTCGGCGGGCTTGAGCACGATGGCGTTGCCGGCGGCCAGCGCGGGGGCCAGCTTCCAGACGGCCATCAGGATCGGGAAGTTCCAGGGGATGATCTGGCCGACGACGCCGAGCGGCTCGTGGAAGTGGTAGGCGACCGTGTCGTCGTCGATCTCGGAGATCGAGCCTTCCTGCGCCCGCAGCACGCCCGCGAAGTAGCGGAAGTGGTCGACGGCCAGCGGGATGTCGGCGTTCAGGGTCTCGCGGACCGGCTTGCCGTTGTCCCACGACTCGGCGACGGCGATGGCCTCGAGGTTCTCCTCCATGCGGTCGGCGATGAGATTCAGCACCCGGGCGCGGGCGGCCGGCGAGGTCTTGCCCCACGCGGGCGCGGCGGCGTGCGCGGCGTCCAGCGCCTTCTCGATGTCGGATTCGTCCGAGCGGGCAATCTCGATGAACACCTCACCCGTGACCGGGGTACGGTTCTCGAAGTAGCGACCGGCAGCGGGTGCCACCCACTCGCCGCCGATGAAGTTGTCGTAGCGGGCCGGGTAGGTCATCACCGAACCCTCGGCACCGGGACGCGCGTAAACAGTCATGGGTTCACTCCTCCAGTGGGTGACAAACACAGGTGTGCTGCTGGTCACTAACGGTACGCAGAAGTGGGTTGCAACACAGTTGCATCGTTGAACGCGGTGGAAGCGAAGCCCGTCAGCCGAGGTCGGCGTCGAGCCCCGCCAGGTGCCCGACCGCCTGCGCCCGCACCACGGCGTCCGCCGAGGGGTGGTTGCGCAGCAATTGCCAGCCGTGCCGATCGTCACGGCCGTCGGGCAGGGCCAGCCACCGGCGCAAGAGGCCGACGTGTCCGGCCGCGGACGCCGACAGCACCGCGGTGCGCAGGCTCTCCCCCAGCTCGGTGCGTAACCGGGCGATCGCCGGCGACACCGACTGCGGCAGGAGCGCACCCGAGTAGTGGGACAGCGCGGCATCGACATCGCCGCGGTGCAGCGCGGCGAAGACGTCGGCGACGTCACTGTCGATCGGGGTGAGTAGCCGGTACGGCCGCGACGCCACGTACTGTGCGCCGATGACCCGGCGCAGGCGGGACATCTCGACGCGGATGGTGACCGAGTCAAGATCGTTGTCGTCCAACAACATTGCGAGATGGTCGGCGCTCAGACCCTCGGGATGACGGCTCAGCAGGACCAGGATGTCGGCGTGCCGGCCGCTGAGGGTGTGCTGGCGCGGTTGTCCGTCGTCGCCGGTGGCGACCCAGCGCGGGCGGTCACCGCCGAGCACCGTCAGGCGGGCCCTGGTCACCGGGTTGGGCGCCGGCTGCAGCAGCCGTTGCAGGGCCAGGTGGTTCTCGATGGCCATCACCGTAGCGCGCACGAGGCCCAGGGTCTGGGCCGAGGCGATCTGGCTGTCACCGGTCAGGTCGACGCAGCCGATGAGCTCGCCCGTCGTCGGGTCGTGCACCGGCACCGCGGTGCAGGTCCAGGGCTGCACCAGCCGGGCGAAGTGCTCCGAGCCGTGGATCTGCAGTTCGCGGTCCAGCGCCAGCGCGGTGCCCGGGGCGTTGGTGCCGGCGCTGCGCTCACTCCAGTCAGCGCCCGGCACGAAGTTCATGGCCTCGCCGCGGCCCAGGGCCGTCTTGTCGCCCTCGACCCACAGCAGGGTGCCGTCGGCGGCGGCCACCGCCACCATGACACCGCTGTCCTCGGCGTCCTCCACCAGGAGTTTCCGGATCACCGGCAACGCGGCGGCGATGGGTTGTTCGGCGCGGAGCTGGTCCAGGGTCTTGGGTACGACGGGCGTGAACTGCGCGCCGCCCAGGTCCGGGTCCACGCCCGTGGCCAGGCTGCGGCGCCAGCTGTCGGCGATGACGGGACGGACGGCAGCGGGGTCCAGGTGCTGGGCGTCGATCTCGCCGGTGACGAACCGCTGGTGTACTGCGCGCAGCGTGGAGCCGGCCGGCGACCCCTCGGTGCGGCTGGTTCCCACGACACTCACACTCCTCGCAGGTCGGATACACACCTGCGTGGCCGCCAGGGTAGTCGACCTGGGTGTTCCAGGACACGCGTTGGGCCCCGGCGCGGCTACGACTGTGCGGCCCCGCCCCCGGCTCTCCTTCCAGGGGCAGGACCGCACAGGGCTTGGGTGGGCTAGAAGACCCAATCGCCCGCCGCACGCCGGTCGGTGGCGGCGATGTCGTCGGCGCCGTCACGGACGGCGTTGCCGAGGCTGTGCAGGATGTCGTTGAGCGCGGCCGCCGACTGGTTCCAGCGGGCCTGCTCGGCTTGGAAGGCTTCGGCCGCCTCGCGCGTCCACGTCTGCTGCAGCGGCGCGACGAGGTGCCGGAGCTCTTCCAGCGACGTGTTCATCCGCGCCGACGTGGCATGGATTTGTTGGCGGACGGTGAATTCGATCTCGCCGAAGTGGTACGACAGTGCCGGTTGCATGTGCCTTGTCCCGTCAGATCGCGTGGCCGGTGGCGCCGATGCGCTGGGCATGGGAGTCGGCCGCCTGACTCAGCACCGCCGCGTTCGAGCGGATGGTTTCGGCGATCCGTTGCAGTGACGCGTGCAGTTTCATCGATTCGCCGTTCCACCGGTTCACCACGTCCTGGAATCGGGTCGCCGCGGCACCGCCCCACACCGTCGGCGGGATGGCCGTCATCTGCCCGATGAAGTTGCCGAGCATGGCCCGAATCTCCTCGTTGCGGACCTCGACCTTGCCGGCGATCCCCGTCATCAGATCGAAATCTGCAGTCAGGGCGCCACTTTCCGGAGCTGTCATGATTTCCTCTCCATTTGGTTTGATAGTTCAGACGTTTGCGGCGAGCATTCGGTTCCCTTGCCTCCCAAGTTTTTTCAGTCGGTCCGGCGCGCCGAGCGGATCGCGGCGTCACAGGCCGAGCGGACCGACGCACCCTGGCATCCCACGGCGATCCGGACCGGCCCATCGAGCAGCACCGACCACTCGACCGTCCGCCCGCCGCGTACCTCGCGGTACCGCACCGCCGCGCGCCCGGCACTGACGCCGGCCTCCTGGAAATCCACGATGACCCCGTCGGGCAGCTTCGCCGACGCCTCCCGCAGCGATCGCGCCGCCGCGTCGAGCGTCTGCTCCCGGGGTACGAACGATTGGGTGAGGTGGATGATCTGGCCGCGGTCGTCGGGCGAAATGATCTGCAGCCGGGCTGATCCCGCGCCCGCGAGTGCCCGATCGACCGTCCACCGCACCGGGATCTGTACCGCCACCCGGCCTTCCACGAGCCACGTGAGCTCCGGGTCAGCGACAGCGGCGACCGGCGGCGCTGGGGCGTCTCTGTTGGACAGGCCCAGTGCCCCAGCGCCGATGACCGCGACAGCCGCGGCGAAGGCAATCGCGATGCGCGCCCGCGGTGAACGGGTCTCTGCTGCGCTGCGGGTGCTGTCCTCGTCGGCCTGGTCGAGCAGATCGGCGCAACTCAGAATCTGTGCGGGGACGCCCTGATCCTGCAGCAGCGCTTGTATTTCGGCGGCCAGGGGTGCAGCGCCGGGAACGCCGATGGGCGCGTCGATCACCAGCGGGGTATCCCAGGTGATTCGTGCGATGACCGCCTCCGCGGTGTCGCTCCCGGTGCGCCGCACGACGGACGCGCACGCCCCTGGGCGGGAGATCGTCACGACGTCCTCCCCCAGTTCGACGACCGCGCAATCGGGTTCGCCGCCGGCCGCTCGGAGGGCATCGGTTCTTCGCTCTGTGACGACGTGAGAAGCGCTGGTGGGCAACGCCGTCCGAACTCGCTCGAGCCGCGACGGCGACCACCACGTCGGACACACCACGGTGATGGACGTGGCGGCGCCTGCCGCCGCAGCCATCACGTTGCGCCAGATGCGTTCGGCGGGGCGGACGTCCGCGCCGAGCAGGCCCAGTGGCTCGTCGATGCACTCCAGTGCTGACGAGACGAGGTCGGCGTCAATGTCTCCCGGACCGAGGATCGTCGTCGGCCCGACCACCATGACCGTCATGGTGGCTCGGTCCAGCCGATCTGGATCAGCTGGTCAGGTTGACCGCGACGCACCACGACGGCCCGGCCGGGTGGCAGCGTCATCGGCCGTGCGGCGCCCAGTAGCGGCCCTTCGTCCGGGCTGGTGCTCATGACGATGCCCGTCGCACCCAGGTCGCGCATGCGCGACAGCAGCGGGTCGAACATCGCGCGTGCGGCACCGCCGGAGCGGCGCGCGACCACGACGCGGAGTCCGATGTCCGCGGCGTGCGGCAAGAGGTCGAGCAGGGGGCTCAACGGATTTCCCGCGGCGCCTACGACGAGGTCGTAATCGTCGACCACGACGTGGATGTCGGGACCCGACCACCAGGAACGGTCCCGCAACTGCTGCTGTGTGACGCCGGGTCCCGGTAGCCGGGCGGCGAGCAGGGACAGCGTCGCGTCGAGCTCGGCGGCGGTCGTCACGGCCGACATCGCGTAGCCGCACAGGTGCGGCGATTCCACGACCCCCAACAACGATCGCCGGAAATCGACGATCAGCAGCTGAGACTGTGCGGGGTCGGTCTGTTCGACGATCGCGCGGCACAGCGTCCGCAACGCCGTGGTCTTGCCGCACGCCGTGTCGCCCAACAGGATCAGATACGGATCGGCGCTCATGTCCAGTGCGAACGGTTGCACGTCCTCTTCGGATAGGCCGATGACGTACCGCGGCGGGCGTTCGGCGGTGACCGCCAGCGCGGCGTAATCCACGCGCTGCGGGAGCAATTCGATCCGGGGTGGCGGGGCCTGATGGGTGGCGATCCGGTCGAGCTCAGGCCGCGCGACCACGAACTCCTTGCCGTCTCTGGTGAGGCCGCGACCGGGTGGGCAGGTGGTGAGCAGATGGGCACGGCGGCGGTCCATTTCGGACTCGCTCGGGTCACCGAGCCGCAATTCGATCCGGGTGCCGATGTGGTCTTTCAGCATCGGCCGCAGTTCTGCCCACCGATTCGCGGTCAGCACGACGTGGATCCCGACCGACAGTCCCTGTGCCGCCATGGCCGTGATGGGCTCCTCCAGCGCATCGAATTCCCGACGCAGCGTGGCCCAACCGTCGACCGCCAGGACGACCTCACCGTAATGGTCCGGAAAGGGCGCTTGAGGTCCGTGCTGCTGCCGGAAGTCCTGGCGCCGGCGGCACAGCGAGGCGAGCTGGGAGACGATGCGCCGCAACAACTCCGGCTCGTTCCGGCCGGCGACGGTGCCGACGTGAGGATGCCGGCGCAACGCCATCAGCGCACCGTCACCCAGATCGAGGCCGTAGACGCTGAGGCCGCCGGCAGGCGCGCTCGCGGCCAGGCCGAGCAACAGCGTCTGCAGCGCAACAGACTTCCCCGAGCGCGGGCCGCCGACGATGGCCACATGCCCACCGGACCCGTTGAGGTCGGCCACCAGCGGCTCCCGGCGCTGCTGAAACGGGTTGTCCACCAAACCGATCGGGACCCGCAGCGGACCGCTGCCGGTGTCGGCCGCCAGCAGCTCGGACAACGCGGGCGAACCAGCGAGCGGTGGCAGCCAGACCGGGTGAGCGCGCGTACCGCGACCGGCCAGCCGGCGCAAGGTCGTATCCATCAACGTCGGACCGGCCGGCCGGTCAGGCGTCACCGCCGGGCCCTCGACGGTGAACACGCGCGGAACAGGAGATTCGTCGTCACTCTGCGGGACCGGCCCGGAGACGAAGTCGGCGTGAAATCGCACCAGCTTTCCGTCCGTGGTGCGCAGCAACCCCGCACCCGGCGTTCCGGGCAGCTCATGTGCGTCGGTGACCCCGATGACGGCACGGGACTCCGCCGCCGAGAACGTCTTGAGACAGACCCGGTACGAGAGATGGGTGTCCAGTCCGCGCAGGCGGCCCTCGTCGAGACGCTGGCTGGCCAGCAGGAGATGAACGCCCAATGAGCGGCCGAGGCGGCCGATGGCGACGAACAGCTCCGCGAAATCGGGATGCTGGCTCAGCAATTCGGAGAACTCGTCAACCACGATGAACAGCGCGGGCAGCGGCGGCAGGTCGGCACCCGCCGCGCGTGCCCGCCGATAATCGCCGATACCGGACAGGTTGCCGGCCGCCCGTAACAGTCCTTGGCGCCGCGTCAGTTCGCCGGCGAGGGCGTCGTGCATCCGGGCGACCAGATGTGCTTCCTGCGCCAGGTTGGTGATGACGGCCGCGACATGGTTGGCCTGTTCGAAGCCGAGAAACGTTGCACCACCCTTGAAGTCGACGAGGATCAGATTCAGCTCGTCCGGCGAGTGGGTGCTGATCAGGCCCAACGTCAGGGTTCGCAGAAATTCGGATTTTCCGGAACCTGTTGCGCCGATGCACAAGCCGTGTGGACCCATGCCGTGGTCGGCGGGCTCCTTGAGGTCGAGGTCGACCGTCGCTCCGGTGTCGTCGGTACCGATCGGCACGCGCAGCCGCTGACGGTCCGGACGAATCGGCCAGTTGCCGTCCGCGCCGCCCGTCCGATCATGTTGTCGGCGGGTGGACTCCGCACCGCCGGCCAGGCGGTAGCGCGCCACCCGGCGTGCGCAGGTCTCCGCTTGCGTAGCCGTGAGCGTGTCGGTGGTCGAGCACGGCGGCAGCGTCGACGCCGTTCCCGGCGCGCCGATCACCACCAGTGTCACCGAGTCCGTATCCACGAAACCAGCCGCCGCCGGAGTGTCGACCAGCACCACCAGATGACATCCGGTGAGAGCAGTGACGGCAGCGGGTTCGGCAAACCGCAGCGGTCGACCGCCGAGGACGCCCGAGCGATAGTGGTGCGGTAGCCATTTCAACCAGTCCCACTCGGCCGATCCGGTGACCGCGGCGATCTTCAGCTGGTCGGGTCCATGCCACAACGCCAGCTGGCACACCAGGGCGCGTGCCTGGCCGCGTGGATCGTCGCCGCCGACGTCCACTCGCCGGAGCTGACTGACGACGACGGTGATAGGGACATCAGGGACGGTCACGGCAGTTCGCAGCAGCCGATCGCGGGCCGAGGCAGTCAGCGGATCAGTCATCTCGTCACCGGTCGCCGGTGCCGGCACCAGTCTGGTGCGCAGCGGGCACTGTCCCAGGCCGACGCGGATCTCGGTGAAATCGTCATCGTTCCAACGGCGTTGCCACATCCGGCCGGATCCGGCGAAGGTCCACAGCACGTCGGGCGGCGGATGGTGCTGATGCAGTGCGCGATGCTGCTCGACGGCGGTTCGCTCCGCACAATCCCCGATCGCGTCGAGATACACCAGGTACTCGCGCCGATCGGCGTCGATCTCACCGGCCCGGCGCGCACCCCGCGACCCGAGGACCGTGCTGGCGACCAATGACAACACCATCATGGCCGGGAACAACAGGAACATCGGGTTGCGGCCGGTGGCCGGACCCGAGCGGAAGTAGAACACCACCATGCCGGCCATCGCCAGCAGCATGAGCACAGGTGCAACGCGGGTGACGACGTTGCCCGTCGGCAGTCGCGGCACCTGTGGCGGCGTGCGGACCTCGATGTCTTCCGCAGCCGGTTGGGCCACGGGAGATCGTGCGACTCTGGTGAATTCCATCGAACTATCAGACGTCCCCCGGCACCGTTCGGTTCCATCGATTTTCGTGTCGGCTAGGGGCCCGATGCGCGGTTACGGTGAGATCGGCATGTCGATCCGGGGGGCGCGATGTCTGAATCAGTGTGTCGGCTGTCCGTACGGTCCGACGGTGAACGCACCAGCGTCACCACCGATCTGGTGCTGCCTGCGTGCGCCGCTGTGGACTCGCTACTGCCTGACATCGTGGCGCTGACACATCCGCAAGCGCCGGAAGGCGTCAGTTGGCGCCTGAGCCGGACTGCCGGCGATCCGGTCGACGGATCATTGTCGTTGCGGCAAAACGAAGTTCACAACGGTGACATCCTGCAGCTGCAGCACGACACGACTCCCGAACTGGGCGCGCTGAGCAGGCACACGGCGGCGATGGCCGCCGACCAGGCGCCGTCCGACCCCACTGACCGTCGGCTCGGGCCAGTGCTGCGTCTGTGGGCGATGACTGTCGCGTCCGCGCTGCTGCTCTTCTCTGCCGTGCACGGTGATCCAGCTTTGGCAGCCGCTGTCGGTTGTGGTGGCGTGGTGGCCGCGTTGACGATGTCATGGCGGTCCCGCCGTGCGGCGTGGGCGGCCGCCACCGTCGTACTCGCTTTCGCGGCGGGATTCGCGGCGGCACCGGGTGCCCCGGCGGCGCCCAACATCCTGCTGGGATCGGCGACGGCATTCGCGGTGGCCCTCGTCCTCCTCCGGTTCGGCGTGCTGTACGTATCCGTTGCTGCCGTGGCCTTTACGGCGCCGGTGATGGTGGCAGCCGCTGCCGCGAGCACGTGGTCGGTGCCGCTGGCCAGTACCGGGGTGGCCATCACTGTTTCGGCATTGGTCGTGCTGTCGGCCGCGCCGCGGTTCGCCGTCACCGTCGCCGGACTCACGCCGCGCGCAGCAACTGTCACCGATGGCGATCCGCCACGCATCGAGTTGGCACAGCGGATGCTCACGGCGATGGTCGTGGGCGCGGCCGGTGCCGCGGCGGCCGGCGCCGTCGTGGTTGCAGCGGGCGCCGTCCATGCGTCCCGGACTCCGACGGTCGTGTTCATCTGGGTGGCGACGGCCGCGATTGCGCTGCGGGCACCATCCTATCGGCATCCGGCACGGCGATGGGCGGTAATCGTCGCCGGAATGGTCTGTACCGCTGCAACTTTGGCTGTCACCGCAATGGCATTCCCCGGCTGGGCCGCCTGGCTCGGTGGCGGCGTCATCGCGGTGGTCCTTGGCGCCCAGCGAATCGGGCGGGTGAGCGCCTCGGTGGGCCGGCGCCTGGTACATCTCGAATACGTGGCACTGGTCGCCGTGCCACCGTGCGCGCTCTGGGCCGCAGATGTCTTTCGTCTGGCGCGTGGCCTGTGAGCACCCTGCGGCAGATCGTCGCCGTCACCGTGACGATCACGATCGCGGCCGCCGCACCGTGCGCCCACGCCATCGCGCCCAAACCTGTTGATCACGGCCAACTTCCCGGGCCCGCAGCCCCGGCGCCGCCCGGCAGGACCGAACAATCGGACCGGTGTGCGACGACCAAACCGGCCGGCGCCCGTCCCGCACACCAACCCGACATGCTCAATCTTGCTGCGGTGTGGCCGCTTTCCCGTGGCAGCGGACAGCTGGTGGCGGTGATCGACACCGGCGTGGCCCGGCACCGACTGCTCCCCCACCTGGTCGCCGGCGGTGACTACGTCTCGTCCGGCGACGGTACGCAGGACTGTGACGGTCACGGTACGGCGATCGCCGGCCTGATCGGCGCCACCGCGTCGGACACCGGGACCTTCAGCGGAGTGGCACCCGAGGCCACGATCATGGCGATCCGCCAGTCCAGCAACAAGTTCCGGCTGACCGACGATCGTGAGATATCGGGTGTCGGCGATGTCGAGACGCTCGCCCGTGCGGTGCGCTCGGCCGCCGACGCGGGCGCCACCGTCATCAACATCTCGTCGGTCGCCTGCATGCCCGCCGCGGACCCGCTCGACGACCGGTCGTTGGGCGCTGCCCTCGCCTACGCGGTCGACGTCCGCAACGTCGTGGTCGTCGCTGCGGCCGGCAACGCGAGCGGTGACTGCGCGGAGCAGAATCCGCTGTCGGATCCCAAACGTCCGGGCACGCCGGACTGGGACACCGTCCACACCGTCGTGAGCCCGGGTTGGTACGACGACTACGTGCTCACCGTCGGATCGGTCACCCCGAACGGGACGCCGTCACAATTCAGTCTGGCCGGACCGTGGGTCGACGTCGCCGCGCCCGGAGAGGCGGTGGTGTCACTGAACGCGCAGGGCGACGGACTGGTCGACAGCCGGCCCGACGGGCGCCCGCTGTCGGGCAGCAGCTACGCCGCGCCCGTCGTCAGTGGTGTTGTCGCACTGGTGCGTTCGCGGTTGCCGCAGCTGTCGGCCCGCCAGGTGATGGCCCGCATCGAAGACACCGCGCGCCATCCGGCCGACGGCTGGAATCCCCAGGTCGGACGTGGCGTCATCGACCCACTCGCTGCGGTGAGCGGCGGTGTACCGACACCTGCCCCGGCACGGGTGTCGACCGCGCAGACGGCGCCCACGCCCGATCCCGACCACCGACCATCACGGCGCATCGCCTTCCTCGGCACCGCCCTCTGCATCGCGGTGGCGGCTGTCGCCGTGACCGGGCGGCGACGGTCACAGCGATAGTCGAAGTCCGTCGAGCGGCCAACTAAGCGTCGGGCGGTAGCGCAACGTCCTCCCATGTCAGGGTGATACGCGGTGCGGTGCCGATGAGTTCCGCGATGACGACAGCCGCGTACTCGCGAAGACTGTCGCCGTCGTGCAGGTACGTCGTATCGCGCGGCTCTGTTCCGACGGCGACGAGGTGAATATGAACCTCCTCGACCGAATGGCGGTCGACGACGACCTCGACGTCGGCGACTGCAGCCGAGACCGCTGCTGCAGGTTCGGCCAATTGCCAGGTCAGCAATTTGGCCAGGGCCAGGTGCGTGATGCTGATGCCTCTGAGTGAGGTACGAATCGGCCGTCCTTGGCGCGGCAGGGCGGCGATGTGCTGAGCGATGCTGGCGCGCAGCCGGTCGAGTGCTGCGGTGCCTTGGCCCCAGCGCGGGTCAACCGCGTGGTTCTCGGTTTCGCCGGGTGAGGCTTGCAGTCCAGCCAGCGCGCGCGTGGCATCAGCGATCCACGCCGTCGACTGTGCGGTGGCGTTGTCGTCATCCGTGGCATTGCTGGGCATCGAACCTCCAGTTTGATGTGACACGGCCCCCGATGCGCGGTCGTCGGGCCAAATCCATTGCCGTGGCGCGCTCATGGGCGGAATTCCTCCAGTGCCGCGGCCAGCCGCAGCCGGGTGCGTTGCAGGTGTCCACGCACGGAGCCCTCGGTGGTGTGCAACACCGTAGCGATTTCCGCGAGTGGCATGTCATACACCTCCCGTAGCCACCACGTCACGCGAGCCGGGTAGGGCAGGAGGTTCAGTTCGCGAGTGAGCGCAGTCAAGAATTCTCTGGACAGCGCGCGCTGGCCCGGCCCCGGCGCGAACTCCGGGATGTCGGGAGCCGAGTCGAGATCGCTCTGGGGGCGCCTGCGTCTGAGGGCGTCGACCGTTTTACGCGACGCCAACGAGAACAACCAGGTGCGGAATTGCGACCGAAAGCCGAATGTCGGCAGCGCCTTCCACGCGGCAATGAACGTCTCCTGAACGATGTCGTCACACTCGTCGCGATCCGGGTATGTGTTTGCGACAAACCGGTGCAGCGCCGGCGCATGGCGCACCACCAGAATGTCGAACGCTTCCGTGTCGCCGCGCTGAGCGCGGCGGGCGAGCGCATCGTCGGAGAGCCGCTCCAACAATCCATCCCTGCTCAGTACCATTCCCACCCCGTTTGCGTCCGGCCACCACTGTGGTCTACGTCGCATTTGCGTGCGCTCCGCGCACTCCGGAGCGACTAACCGATTGTGCCCGAACAAAACGTTTGGGCGGCAGGGCCGAAAGGAGAAACTGATGACCACAGCAACGCAGCCGACGGACGTTAGCTCGGGCGGACCCGCCGAGCGCGGGGGCAAGTACGTCGACACGGTGGCAAGCCGTGGTGCCACCACGATCGCCGACATCGTCGTCTCCAAGATCGCCGGTATCGCGACCCGCGAAATCGATGGCGTGCACGACCTCGGGGGCCAGGCGGCACGTGTTGTCGGCAAGCTACGGGAGACCCTCCCGGGTTCGCCCAATCTCACTCAGGGCGTGAGTGTCGAAGTGGGCGAACGCCAGACGGCCGTGGACATCGGGATCGTGGCCGAATACGGCGTCGCCGTCCACGATTTGGCCGACGGCATCCGCAACAACGTCATCACCGCGGTCGAGAACATGACCGGACTCGAGGTCACCGAGGTGAACATCACCGTCCATGACGTCCACTTCGACGATGACGCGGCAGACAGCCCGGCCGCCGGCGAGCCGCGGGTCGTATGAGTGTGTCGTCCATCGCCGAGCGCGTCGACCGCGTCGTCGGCGCAGTGACGGGCGTCGATGGCGTGGTCGGCCTGCGCTCCGGGCCGGGTGTACCGCAGACGCACCTGCCGGGCCGGACCGTTCGGGGAGTACGGCTCGGCACCGACAGCGGTGAAGTCCACGTGGTAGTCCAGCTGCCGGCGCACCTGCTCGAGGTTGCCGAGCGCGTGCGGCACGCCGCTGGTGAGGCCGCCGCGGTGCCGTTCACCGTTGTGGTGGCCGACATCGCGGTGACTGACGACCAGATGCAGTGACGGCAACCGACCGTCGCGCTCGCCGCGAGGCCATCCGCCGCCACCATCCTGATGTCGGCGGATCGGCCGAGGCATTGATCGAGGCGCTCGCCGCACTCGAGTCCGGCGACACCGGAACCGTGATCCAGATCCGGCGCACCTGCCGGGGACGGTTGAAGGCTTACCTCGCCAAACGCCGGCGCAAGCGTCGCGCCGATCCTCTCAAGAAAGGTCAACGATGAACCAAAACTACGTTGTTGTCGGTCTTTTCGCAGGCCTGCTGCTCGCCGTCGCCACGCTGTCCGGCGGAGTGCTCGGGTTCCTGTTGGCAGTGACCCTGGCCGGTGCCGGCGCTGCGGTCGGCGCCCACTTGGACGGGACGATCAATCTCGCGGCCCTCACACGCCGTCCAGGGAGCCGAGGGTGACAGCTGAACCGCGTGCGATCGCGCCTGTGGCACAACCCAAACGCGGGCAGACGGTGATCGCCGATCGGGTGCGGCATCGGCTGATCGAGCACGCGGCTCTCTCGGTGCCCGGCGTCGCCCGCCACCGGACGGTCGTGCCGGGACGAACGTTGCCCGCTGTGCACACCGATGACGGAGCGCATTCACGGGCTGTCGAAGTCGAGATCGCAGCGACGTGGCCGGTCGACGGCGCAGAGGTGCGCACCAAGGTCGAGGCCGCGGTGGCCGGCGAATTGTCGCGGTCCCTCGACGAACAGCCACGTCACGTGGGGGTACGGATCGGCCGGATCATCAGTGACCGGACGCCGGCGCAGGTCTTCGACGCATATGCCGATGACGCCGCACCAAGTGACGCGAAACCAGCAGGGCGGCAGCGGAAATTCGCGCCGCGCCGCATTGCAGCTGCGACGTTCACGGGCGTTGTCATTGCCTTGGCGGTCACCACCGTCGGTGTCCTCGGCGTGCGCGATGCCCTCATCTCTTTCCACTGGATCGGTGGAGATGCGTGGATCACGCACGCGATCGGCCGGGCCGGTGATACCCACTGGCAATGGTGGACCTGGCCGGTAGCGATTGTGGCAGTGCTCGCGGGGTTCGCGCTACTCATCGCCGCGGTGAAACCACGCCGATGGGCGTATCACCCAGTCGGCGACGGTGTTTGGGTGCAACGGCAGGCCGTCGCTGACTGGCGCTCGGAGTTGACGCGCGAGCCGGCCGATAAGGGAGGCGAGGAAACATGACATCGGTTGCCCGCGGCATCGACCGCCTCGTGACCGCCGCTGTGGCCCTGGTTCTGCTCGCTGCGGGCGGATGGGCGATCGCGTACCGCGTGAACCTGCGGGTGGCACGAGATTGGGCTGCACACGTCCAGCCCCAGGCATTGACCCGCGCCACCGAGTGGTCGTGGTGGCCGGTGGCATTGGGCGGCGCCGGCATTGTCGCGACCCTGCTCGGAGTGTGGTTACTTCTGCTGCACTTGCGAGTTCCGAAGGCACGCAATGTATCCGGTGAGAGCGGCGCAGTAGATCTGGACCGGATCGCCCAAGCCATTGCCGAAGATGTGGAGCGTCACCCCGCTCTCCAGAGCGCCAAGGCCGGCACCCGTATCGAACGCGGCCGGCCCGTCATGCGGATTACCACGCAGCTGACGCCACACACTTCGGCCGCTGAGGTCCACCGACTGGCCCGCGGATGCGCCAACGATGCCCGGCGCGCGGCGGGCGCCGACTTCGAATTTCAGTTCCTGGTCAGATCAGCGCGACCGGAACAGTCTCGCCCGCAGGTCATGTGACCGGCGATAGCTATCCAGTGGAGAACGGTCTGTACTGGAGGAGATGAAACTGGTGGCCACAGCGGTCATCCCGATATGAAAGGAAATGTACGACATGGGAATCGCAGACGACGCGCGCAACAAGGTTGATGATCTCAAGGGCCGCGCGAAGGAAGCGGCCGGGGCCGCCATCGGCAACGACGACCTCCGGGCCGAGGGACAGGCCGATCAGGGGATCGCGGCAGCCAAGCAGAAGATCGCCGACGCCGCCGACAAGGTGAAGGATGGCGTCGAGGCGATCAAGGACCGCCTCACCGGCAACGACTAGGCCGAAATGCGGTGTCCCGCTCGGGCTTTTATCCCGGGCGGGACACCGGCGCCTGTTGAGCCGCGGCGCACACGAGATGTCGCCGGATACTGGGCATCATCTCGCTATCTTGGCCAGTGCTGCTGGTTCAGCGATATCTATCGTGCTGCCCTGCATACGGATCCAACCTCGGACGGTAAACAGGGCCAGAGCCTTGTTGACCGATTCGCGGGTGGAGCCCGCAAGCTGGGCAAGCTCGTTCTGGTTGAGTCGATGGTCGACGCGCAGTGTTCCGTTGTCGCATTCGCCGAATCGGTTGCCGAGGTCCAGGAGCAGTTTCGCGACGCGTCCGGGGACGTCGTTGACGGTCTGATCCCACAGTCTGTCGTCGGCGTGACGTAAACGGCGTGCCAGCGCTCGAAGCATTTGTTCAGCAGCTTCGGGTTCCTTGCGCATCAAGGAACGCAGCATGGCGCCGGTCATCGTGGCGGCGCACACCGCGGTGATCGTGGTGACCGTGGATGTGCGCGGACTCTGTTCGAGCAGTGCGATTTCGCCGAAAACCTCAGCTGGCCCGAGGACGGCAATCAGGGTGTCGGGGCGTCTGGTCGTGCAGGCGACTTTTACCCTGCCCGCAGTGATGATGTAGCAGCGGTCACCGGCATCGCCTTCGCGAAACACGGTGTACCGCTCCGGGAATGACACCAACTCAAATCGGGCAGCCATGGCGGCGAAAGCGCTTTGACTGACGCCCTGAAAGAAGCCGGCGCGTGCCAACGCCGCATCCACCGCAGGGTGCCCCTGGTCAACGCGGCCGAACTCCACAACCCTCCCAACTGAATTGGAACCGAACACCGACACCGGTCATTTTGTCGGCGGTTCTTCGGGGCCTACTGGAGCGGCTTGTGGGGTGCGGTTGTCGCACTAGGGTTTTGCGCGCATCGCGCGATACGCCGCCTTGCCCAGGGTTTCGGCCACCAACTCCGGGTCATCGTGATCGTCGGTGTCGAGCATCTTGTGGACGGCCACCTCACAGATCGCCAGAAACACCTCGACCAGCATTGGTAGTGCGGTATCGACATCAGCGACCTGCCACCGCTCCAGCAGTGGGCGCATCGCGGTGGCAAGTTGCCCGCGGATGCGTTCACGGCCGCCGATGATCGCGGCGGTCAGCACCGGGTCGGGATCCGCGGCGAACATGATGCGCCATGATGCGGGACGCTCGCGCACGGTACTGCACAGCGCGCGGAACCCGTCGACGAACAACTGCTCGATCGAGCCGGTGCGCTGCGGGGGTAAGAGCTCCAGCAGGCTTGCCAGCACTACTTCGTTTTCCCGATCCAACAGCGCGGCAAGGACTTCCCCGCGACCGGGGTAACAGGCGTAGACCACGGGGCGGGTGACCCCCAGGCGTCGTGCGATGGCTCCCATCGTCACTTCGGCCAGTCCCTGGTGCGCTGCGATCTCCAACGCGGTGTCAAGCACCTGCGGCCGGCGCCGTTCCGGACCCAGATGCTCAGCTCGGGCCCGGTTGGCAGTGACGGCTTCGTTCACTTCGCTTCTCTCATGTCAGGTAGACGTTCGCAATGATCAGCACCGGCCACGCGACGATCTCACCCAACAATGAAAACACCTTGTCCAGTCCCTCTAACGGAACGATGTGGTCGACGTGGGCCACCGCCCATGCCATCCCGATTACGACATATGGAACTCCGAGCACAAGTGCGAGATAGACGAGTTGCCGGATACTCAACTGGTAATTGAGAAGTTTCTTCATCACAGGTCAACCGATCCCGCCGAGAATCGGCTGCGACTCGATGATGCCTTCGTCGCTCGGCGCGATGCCGTCGCCGAACACTCGGACTCGCTGACGTTCGCGGAGTGAGACGTGGGCTTGGCTCGGCACGTCGTAGCCGAAGCGGCGCTGGGCCTCGCGCGGCGTCGTGGTCACCGGATTCCGCGGCGGAACCGACAAGAGCACCCGTGCACCGAGCGGCAGGGTCGCCGGCGACAACAGTCGCAGCAGGATCAGCTGGAGCCGTTTGCTCATCGCAATCACCGTGAATGCAGCACTCAGCGGCGGCACCACCAGCGCGTCGAGAACCCGGGATGTGCTGAGCCCGGACATCTCTCGCATCCAGCGCGGCATCGTCGCCAAGGTCCCGCGGCGCAGGAACGCAGTGATCACGGATGTGCCAGGACGCAGCAGCAGCGGCATCTTCGGCAGCATCACCTCGGCGCCCAGTAGGTGGTTCATCGCCTGTCGGGCGATGTCTGAGCCGATCAGTTGAGGCCGCATCTTCTCGAAGTACTCCCGGACGCCCTCGCGACTCAACGGGACATCGGATGGATCGCAGGTCTGCAGTTCGGCGGCAATCGCACATTCCCGCCAGTACTGCGATTCCTCTTCGGGTGACAGCGGGCCGGGGCCGTACTTCTCGTAGGCCACGAGGATCGAGTGCCATGCGGTCAAATGGATCCACAGTTGCGAATCGGGATCGTTGGCGTCGTAGGCCTTTCCGGTGACCTGATCGGTACCGATGGCCTTCGAGTGGATCTTGACCAGAACATCGGCGGCCTTTGTGGTCGAGCGACTGTCGTCGAACGCCACCATCGCAAAGTAGCGGAGCGTCCGGTCATAGCGGGTACGCGGCCGCGAATAGATCTCATGGGTCTTGTCGACCGCTGCGACGAGAGCTGGATCGAGTTCTTCGATTACGACGGCACGCTGGAACCCGATCGACAGAGAGGTCGGGTAACTCCAGACCTTCCAGGTCACCGAATCGGGGCCGAAGAAACCGTAGTCCTCCCCAGGTTCGGTTTCGGGCCGGGCTAACCAATCACGAATGGCCATGCATGTTCCCCCTTTTCTTACACGATGTAGGAAAAAGCTACGCCCTGTAGGAAATGCGGTCAAGGTCTCGTTCGCCCCACCTGCCGGAGAACGGGCGGAGTATGTCGCGTCTGGCGGCGCCGCCCAGCCCTGCCCGGCGCCCGATGCGCTGACCGATGATCGACCGGGCAGGCTCGTACGTGTTCACGGCCGGCTCCGTCGGCCGCGACTACAGCGGCTCGAATGCCGTTGTCGCCGCGGCCAATTCGGAGATGACATCCGCGACCTCTTTGCGGCGGCGCCAGGCCCGCCGTTGCCGCATCGCTCCGTTGCCCTGCTCGGCGATGCGGGTCAACTCGTCGCGCGCCATGTCATAGTCGCCCAGCGCTTCCAGGGCCGGGCGGAGGTGCTCGATGAATCCGGCCAGCAGCACCCGGGCCGGCGCCATCGAGCAGTCGCCCGCCAAATCGATCGCCTCACCGTCGAGGCCATCATGGGCCGCTTTCCAGTGCGCGGCGCGCAGCGTCCAATCCGCAAGGCGCGGTACCGATTCCCCGCGCTCCTTCGCGTCCAGCGCCATCATCACCGCGGCGCGGATGAGCGTGGCCAGCAACACCGTCTCGGCCACGGTTGCCGGCACGTCGGCCACCCGCACCTCGACGGTCGGAAAGTTGGCCGACGGCCGCACATCCCAATAGAGCATGCCGTCGTCGAGCACCGCGCCGGCCCGCGACAGGGTGCGGGTGACAGCGTCGTAGTCCTCGGACGATTCGAAATACGGCGGGGGCCCGGCGCTCGGCCAGCGGGTCCACAACACGCCGCGGAAGCTGGCATAGCCGCTGTCGGTGTTGCGGTAGATCGCCGAGTTCGCACTCAAGGCAAGGAGCAGGTGCAGGTAGGGCCGGAGCCGGTTGCTGACGTCGACCGCGGCCTCCCGGCTGGGCACTTCGACGTGCACGTGACACCCGCAAATCCCCTGTTCATGGGCGATCATGCCGAACCGATCGGCGATGCGGGCATACCGCTCTTTCGTCGTCACCGGGAACGCGTGCGGCACCGTCGGCGGCAGCGCGACAGCCAGGAGCCGTGCCCGCTCCGCCTCGGCCGACTCGGTGGCCACGCGACGCAGCCGCGTCAGTTCCGTACGCAGATCACCGCTGCTGCTCATCACGGCAGTGGTGGTCTCGACCTGGCACCGGGTCAACTCGAGCTGGAGGTCGACACCGCGCGCAGCGGCATACTCCGCGACCGCCTGATTGCGTGGCACGGGCGCACCATCACGGTGATCGACGAGGAGAAACTCTTCCTCGACCCCGAAAGTCGGCAGGTCGGTCATGGCACCCGGAATGCCCCCGGGGCCGCCAGGGCAAACCTGCCGCGGCGCTACGGCGACAGGCCGTCGCGCAGCACCTCGGCCGCCGCCACGCTCAGCTCCGGCCCGCCGGGCAACCGCGCCAGCACCGGCCACGGCGCGGGCAGCGGCGCACCCTCGACCCCGAGATACTTCGCCGTCTCGGTGTCGTGGATGCCGTACCGCACGCCACCGTCCGTCACCAGGTACAGCGGCCCGGTCACCGCCCCGCCGGTGACGCCGGTCGCGTGCACGTACGCATACCGGCCCGGCGGTAATGCCACTGCGTCGATGTTCGGACCGTCGCCGTCGTCTTGCGCGAGCGTCACCGCGACCGCACCCGGTTTCCCCTGCACGACAACGGTTTCCGCACGGTCATCGTCGGCTCGCCAGCGCGCGCAGACCGGTACTTCATGCGGCAGGGGCGGTCGCGCCTCGTCCGGAAAGGTCGACACCGCGAGGTCTTCGACAGCGGGTATCGCGGCGATGGCCGCCGGCGCCACGGTGCGCAGGTCACCGTCGGCCACCCCGTGGGTGAACCGGATGACGTCGGCCGCGACGTCGCCGACGCGCTGCAGACCGCCGCTCAGGACCACGTGATGTTCCGGCGCGTCGGCGCGGCTCACCCGCAATACCTGGCCGACGACGAAACCGTCCGGCCCCGTCCTGCCGAGACCCGGGATCGGCGGCGCGGTGATCGCGGGCGCTTCGGGCAGCAGGTCGAGAAATGATCGCGACACCGGCCGGGGCGTCGCGCCGTCGAGCCGCAGCGCCCGGACCACCGCGAGGTCACGCAGGTCCACCGCGGCGCGCTTACCGTCGTACAGCAGATACGCGGTGGCCAGGTGCTCCCCCGCCGCCGTCGCCAGGATCGGCCGCGCGCCATCCGGTCCCACGGCGTCCACACCGGCGATCAGTGTCGTCCGTCCGCTGTCGCACACCTGCCACGACGCCGTCGCGAGCGGCCGGCCCAATTCTGCCGGCGCACCGGGTATTCCGACGAGAGGCCCGCGCGCCGCGCCGGCGATCGCGTCGGCGTCGACCGCCACCGGGTTGGCCGCGGACCTGGCGACCAACCGGGCCGACGCGAGATTCAGCGCGGGATGCCACGTCGACCCGATCCGCACGTACAGTGCGCCGGTGTCCCGGACCATGACGATCGGCGCGTCCCCCAGCCGGCCCGCCGGTGATGCGATCGCGATGACCGCGCAGACCGCCACCGCCAACAGCCCGGCGAGCCATCCCGACGCGTACGAAATCGATTGCGCGCGAACCGGTTCGTCGACCATCGCCGCGTCGCCGCGCACCAGCGCGTGGATTAGCCGCCGCGTTTGAAAACGCCGCCCGCTGGCTTCCAGCCGCGCGCCCTGCCCCCGAGCCATGTCCATCCCCCGGCTAGCAGCCTAACCGCGGGCAACGGCACGCCCCGACACCAATTCTCGCCAGGGATTTGTGCACGATTTTCCGCGCTGACCGCGGAAAATCGTGCACAAATCCCTAGGAGACGTCGACCCAGTCCAGGGTGCGGCCGACGGCCTTCTGCCAGCCGGCGTATCCGGCGGAGCGCTGGCCGTCGTCCCACGACGGGGCCCAGCGCTTGTGCTCATGCCAGTTGGCGCGCAGCTCGTCGGGGTTCGACCAGAACCCGACACCGAGCCCGGCGGCGTAGGCGGCGCCGAGCGCCGTGGTCTCGGCGACAACGGGTTTCACCACTTCGACGCCCAGCACATCGGCCTGGATCTGCATGCACAGTTCGTTGGCGGTGATGCCGCCGTCGACCTTGAGCACCTCGAGGTGCACGCCGGAGTCAGCGGCCATGGCGTCGACGACGTCGCGGCTCTGGTAGCAGATGGCCTCGAGCGTGGCCCGGGCGATATGGGCGTTGGTGTTGAACCGCGACAGCCCGACGATCGCGCCGCGCGCGTCCGAACGCCAGTACGGCGCAAAGAGTCCCGAGAACGCCGGCACGAAGTAGACGCCGCCGTTGTCCTCGACCTGGCGGGCCAGCGTCTCACTGTCGGAGGCGCCCGCGATGATGCCCAACTGGTCCCGCAGCCATTGCACGGCCGAGCCGGTGACGGCGATCGAACCCTCAAGGGCGTAAACGGGTTTCGCATCACCGAACCGGTAGCACACCGTCGTCAGCAGCCCGTGCTCGGAGCGCACGATCTTCTCGCCGGTGTTGAGCAGCAGGAAATTGCCTGTGCCATAGGTGTTCTTGGCCTCGCCCGCCGACAGACACACCTGCCCGACCATGGCCGCCTGCTGGTCGCCGAGGATGCCGGTGACGGGCACCGGTGCACCCAGGGGGCCGTCGGCCGCGGTCAGTCCGTAGGGCTCCGACACCGACGACGACGCGATGGTCGGCAGCATCTGGCGCGGAATCCCGAAGAACGACAACAGTTCGTCGTCCCAGTCGAGGGTCTCGAGGTTCATCAGCATGGTGCGGCTGGCGTTGGTGACGTCGGTGATGTGCACGCCGCCGCGGGTGCCGCCGGTCAGGTTCCACAGCACCCAGGTGTCGCAGGTGCCGAAGATCGCGTCACCACGTTCGGCGGCTTCGCGCACGCCGTCGACGTTCTCGAGGATCCACTGGATCTTGCCGCCGGAGAAGTAGGTCGCCGGCGGCAGGCCGGCCTTGCGGCGGATGACGTCGCCGTGGCCGTCGCGGTCCAGCGCCGAGGCGATGCGGTCGGTGCGGGTGTCCTGCCAGACGATCGCGTGGTGGTACGGGCGCCCGGTGCGCTTGTTCCACACCATCGTCGTCTCACGCTGGTTGGTGATGCCGAGCGCGACCAGATCCGACGCCGACAGCCGGGTCTTGTTCAGCGCGGTCTGCAGCACCGAGCCGGTGCGCTCCCAGATCTCGACGGGATTGTGCTCGACCCACCCGGCCCGCGGCAGGATCTGCTCGTGTTCGAGCTGGTGGCGTCCGACCTCGCGACCTGAGTGATCGAAGATCATCGCCCGGGTGCTGGTGGTGCCCTGGTCGATGGCCGCCACGAATTCGGCCAATGGCCCGTCCTTCCGCTCGAACGTCCTGTCGCGCAGACGCTGCGTCCGCTGTCGGACATCACGGTAGGAGACGCGGGCTCGTCACGCGATGCATTGCGGTATCCGGCGCCGGGCGCGTCGGACGCCGACTGTCAGTTCTCGCGGGCGCGACGTTCGCGGTACGCCGCGACGTGCTGCCGGTTCCCGCAGTTCCCGGTGTCGCAGAAGATGCGGGATCGGTTGCGCGACATGTCGATCAGCACCGCGGTGCAGTCCGACGCCGCGCACGTCTTGAGCCGGCGCAGTTCACCGGCGCGGATCAGGTCGGCGAGGGCCATCGCCATCTCGGCGCCCATCCGCTGGGCCAGTGGGTCCCGGTCGGCCGCCAGGTGCAGGTGCCATTCCGGCATCTCGGGGTGCCGCGTCAGCCATGGGTTGGCGCGGGTGTCGCGGAGCAGGGCGTTGACACGGTCGACCACCGCCTCCTCGTCCCCAACCACGGCCCACAACTCACCGAGGCGCTCGCGGAGCGCCTGCACGGCGGCCAGCTCCGCGGTGTTGCGGTCGCGCCGGCCCGTCCAGCCGAAGTCGTTCAGATACCCGTCGAGGGCCGCCAGATCGGCCAGTTGGTCACCGTCGACCCGATCACTGTTGATCAACACGCACGCCGCGCGCAGCGTGAGTTCCGTGTCATGACTGAAATTCATTTGACTCGTTACACCCGCCCTCCGTAGCGTCATGACCAATCCCAACTTCACTCATTACATCATCGGAGGTGGCCCGTGACTGCGTCGAACGGCACCACGGCCGGCCACTTCCGGACCGGCATGATCTTCGCCGTCGCATCGGCGTTCACCTTCGGCATGGCCGGCGCGCTCGGCAAGTCCCTGATCGAGGCCGGCTGGAGCCCCACCGCCGCGGTGGTCGCCCGGCTGACCGGCGGCGCGCTCATCATGGCCGTCGTCGCGACCATCCTGCGCCGGGGCTGGCTGCGCGAGGCCCTGAGCCACAAAGGGACCGTCATCGCCTACGGCGCCATCCCGATCGCGGGCGCCCAGCTGTGCTACTTCAACGCCGTCACCTATCTGCCGGTCGGCGTGGCCCTGCTGCTCGAGTACGCCGCACCCCTGCTGGTGGTCGGCTGGGTATGGGCCACGACCCGGCGCCGCCCCAGCACCCTCACGCTCGCCGGCGTCGCGATCGCCATCGCCGGCATCACGCTGGTGCTCGGCCTGGTCGGGCCCGGCAGCCACACCGGAACCCAGATCAGCCTCGCCGGCATCGCCTGGGGCATGGGCGCCGCCATCTGCGCTGCCTGCTACTTCGTCATGTCCGACAAGGCCAGCGCCGACGGCACCGGCCTGCACTCCATCACCCTGGCCACCGGCGGCCTGATCGTCGGCGCCGCGGCGGTGGCACTGCTGGGCGTCTCGGGCGTCATGCCGCTGGCCTTCACCAGTCATGCCACCACGCTGGCCGGCCTGACGACGTCCTGGCTGGTCCCCGTCATCGCCCTGGCCATCGTGCCGACCGCGCTGGCCTACACCTTCGGCATCATGGGCATCGCCCGGCTGCAGCCCCGGTTCGCCTCACTGGTCGGCCTGTCCGAGGTGATGTTCGCCGTGCTGGCGGCCTGGGCACTGCTGGGTGAGGCCATCACCGGAATCCAATTGCTGGGCGGCGCGGTGGTGCTGGCCGGTCTGGCGCTTGCCCGCCAGGGCGACCGCGGCGAAGCGACCTGGCACGACGACTGGCCCGACAGCCCGGAGGGTTTGCCAGCAGGTCAAACAATTGGCCGTAGCTGAGGCCCATATGTGAAGATGGCCCGCGTGACCTTGCTCAGCATGTCGGTCCGAGTGGCCGCAATCGCCGCCACCGTCATCTCCGGAACCGCGCTGCTGCCGTCGGCACCCGCCCAGGCAGACCCCTGCCCGAACATCGAGGTGATCTTCGCCCGCGGCACGCACGACGACCCCGGCATGGGCCGCGTCGGCTCGGTCCTGGTCGACGCCATCCAGCCCCTGGTCGGCAGCCGCACGGTCACCGGCTACGCCGTCGAGTACCCGGCGTCCTACGACTTCCTCACCGCACAGGACGGCGCGGCGGACGCGCAGAACCGCATCGCCTTGATGGCGCAGCAGTGCCCCAGCACCAAGATCGTGCTCGGTGGGTACTCGCAGGGCGCCGCGGTCGTCGACATGCTGGCCGGCGTTCCGCCGCTCGGTGACCGCATCGGCGATGTCGGCTCGGCACCGCCGCTGCCCGCAGAGCTCGCGAACCGGGTCGCGGCTGCCGCCGTATTCGGCAACCCGTCAGCGAAATTCAGCCATCCGCTGGACTCCATGGGCCTGTTCTCGAACCGCTCGGTCGACCTGTGTCTGTGGGGCGACCCGATCTGCTCGCGTGGCCGAAACCCGTTCGCGCACTCGCGCTATGAGTCGTCCGAGTACATCGGGCAGGCCGCGCAGTTCATCGCCTCGCGCGTCTGACCGGCCGCTAAGCGCCTGTCGCCGAACCACATCCGGACTCACGGTTAGGATTCGGTGTGATCATCAGTGCACTGCGCCGGGCCTTCGCCGGCACCGCAACCACCGTAATCATGGCCGGCATCACAGTGCTGACGCCGCCGTCGCTGGGTGCCGTCGGCACCGCCGCCGCAGCCAACTGCCCCGACATCGAGGTGACGTTCGCCCGCGGTACGTCCGAAGACCCCGGTCTGGGCCGGGTCGGCGGGGCGTTCGTGAATCAGTTGCGCAACAAGGTCGGTGGCCGCTCGGTCGGGGCCTACGCCGTCGTCTACCCGGCGTCGTACGACTTCCTTGCCGCCGCTGACGGCGCGAACGACGCCAGCGCCCACGTCCAGTGGATGGCCGAGAACTGCCCGGGCACCCGGCAGGTGCTCGGCGGCTACTCGCAGGGCGCCGCGGTGATGGACGTCATCGGCGCCATCCCGGTTCCGGGCATCGGTTTCAACAACCCGCTGCCGCCGGAGGCCGCCGGCCACGTCGCGGGGATCGCGGTGTTCGGCAACCCGTCCGCCAAGTTGGGCCTGCCGTTGACGGCAAGCCCGGTGTGGGGCGGCAAGGTCATCGACCTGTGCAACGCGGGCGATCCGATCTGCCAGACCGACGGTCAGAGCGTGCCCGCGCACAAGAGCTATGCGGGCGGCCCGACCAACGAAGCGGCCAACTTCGTCGCCGGATTGTTGTAAGGCTGGCATCATTTCTCGACGAGACCGTCAATTCGTCGGGATACCATCGGATTTGTGATTGGCCGCCGGACGCTCTGTGTGCTGATCACCGCTCTGACTGTCGGCGTCGCGCCAATGTCCGTGTTGCTCACGGACATTGGCGTGGCGAACGCCGCTGCCACCTGCGCACCCGCGGAGGTCGTGTTCGCGCGCGGCCGGATGGAACCGCCCGGACCCGGACAGGTCGGCGCCGCATTCGTCACCGCGCTGCGTCAGCTCCGCGGCCCGAATATCGGTCTGTACCCGGTGAATTACCCCGCGGACACCCAGGTCGACGTTGGCGCCAATGACATGAGCCGGCGTGTGCAATGGCTCGCCCGCAACTGCCCCGCGACCAAAATCGTGCTCGGCGGTTACTCATTGGGCGCAGCCGCCACCGATCTGGTTATCGCCGTGCCCATTTCGGCCTTCACCTTCAACAGTCCCCTGCCCCGTGGCGCCGATCAGCACATCGCGGCCGTCGCGCTCTTCGGCAATGGCGCCAACTGGGCGCTGCCCATCACCGCGTTGAGCCCGACGTACCAGAATCGGACCATCGATCTCTGCCATTCCGACGACCCGGTCTGTAATCCGAGCAGCCCCTACAAGTGGCGTTCGGAGTGGCAGGATCACCTCGCTCCGGGCTACATCAAGTCTGGCATGGTGAACCAGGCCGCGAAGTTCGTAGCGGCGCGGCTGTGACGCGCCGCTAGACTCCAGCCATGACCCCCCGCTCCGTGTTGACGTCCGTCCGGTCTGCCGTCGCCCTGGCCGGCGTGGCAGCGTCGGTTGCCACCGGGCTGGTGGCGGCCACGGCCGCCGCCCCCGCTGATGTCATCGGCGCCGCAGCGGCGGACCCGTGCCCGCAAGCGGAGGTGATCTTCGCCCGCGGCCGCAATGAGCGACCGGGCGTCGGCCGGGTGGGCGGCGCATTCGTCGATGCGCTGCGCGCCAAGACACCGCTGAACGTGGGGGTCTACGCGGTGAACTACCCCGCCAACGTCGAGATCGCCCAGGGCGCCAACGACATCAGCTCGCGTATCCAGGACATGGCCGCGCGGTGTCCCGACACCAGGTTGATCATCGGCGGTTACTCGCTGGGCGCGGCGTCGGCGGCCGTGGCATTGTCGTCCGACGGCAAGGGATTCGGATTCAACCGCCCGCTGCCGCCCGGGATGGACACCCACATCGCCGCCGTCGCACTGTTCGGCAACGTCACCCACCGCATGGGCGGCTCCAACATCGGCGCGGCCTACCTGGATCGCACCATCGATCAGTGCAACGGCGCCGATCCCGTGTGCATGGCCGGACTTCCGCAGACCATCACCCAACTGCAGGGCGACTGGCAGAACCACCTGCAGGACGGCTACATCGGGTCCGGCATGGTCGATCAGGCCGCCGACTTCGTCGCCGCCCGCTTGGCACCGCCCCCGCCTGCGCCGGCCCCGTGAGCTAGTCGAGCGTGCGTAGGTCCCGGGTGACAGTGATCCGGGACGCCAGCTGATCGTCGGGCGGGTAGTCCACCGACACCAGCGTCAGGCCCCGCGCCGGGGCGGCGGCGTACTCACTCGACCGGCTGTCGGCCGTCAAAAGACCTGCGATCCAACCGGGTTCGCGGCGGCCCTCCCCCACGGCGAGCAACGCGCCGACCAGCGACCGCACCATGTTCCAGCAGAAGGCGTCGGCCGTCACGTGAGCGGTGACCAGGTCACCCGAGCGCCGCCAGTCCAGACGCTGCAGATCCCGGATGGTCGTCGCGCCCTCCCGAAACCGGCAGAACGCGGCAAAATCCTGCAGCCCCAACAACTCCTGCGAGGCGGCCGTCATCGCGTCCAGATCGAGCGGCCGCGGCCACGGCGTGATGAACCGGGCCTGTTGTGGCTCAACGCCGTAGGGCGCCAACGACAACCGGTATTCGTAGTGCCGCCGCAACGCCGAGAACCGGGCGTCGAAACCCGCTGCGGCCCGGGCGATCTGGCGCACCCGCACATCGGCGGGCAGGAACCGCGCGAGCCGGCGCACCAACGGCAGGAACTCGGGGTCCCCCGGCCGGGGTGTGCGCGGATACGCGAATCTCAGTGCGGCAGAAGGCACGTCGACATGCGCGACCTGCCCGGTGGCATGCACGCCGGTATCGGTCCGGCCCGCGGTGACCAGGCGCACCGGCTCGCGGAACACCGTCGACAACGTCTCCTCGATGACACCCGCGACCGTGCGCTGCCCGGCCTGCGGTGCCCAACCGGCGAATTCGGTGCCGTCGTACGAGATGTCCAGCCGTAAACGAGTTTCTGGGCGAGCGGAGCGACGGGATGAAGAAACAAGCCCGCCATTCGACTGAATGGCGGGCTTGTTCTCGTTCACAGCGTGATTAGGACTTGGCCTCATCCTCGGTCGCCTCAGCCTCGGCCTCAGCGGTCTGAGCGTCGGCGATGCCCTCGTCAGCAGCCTCGACCTCGGCAACCGGAGCCTCGACAGCAGCTTCCTCAGCGGGAGCCTCGGCTTCGGCAGCCTTCGCCTGAGCGGCGGCCGCGCGACGGGCGCGGTCGGCCTCGGAGACGACGGTCTTCTCCCGAACCAGCTCGATCACGGCCATGGGGGCGTTGTCGCCCTTGCGGTTCTCGACCTTGATGATGCGGGTGTAGCCGCCCTCGCGGTCCGCGAAGTGCGGTGCGATCTCGGCGAACAGGGTGTGCACCACGTCCTTGTCGCGGATCTTCTTCATCACCTCGCGCCGGTTGTGCAGCGCGCCCTTCTTGGCGTGGGTGATGAGCTTCTCGGCGTACGGACGCAACGCCCGGGCCTTGGCATCAGTGGTCTTGATGCGGCCGTGCTCGAACAGCGAGGTGGCCAGGTTGGCCAGGATCGCCTTCTGGTGCGACGACGACCCGCCGAGGCGAGCACCCTTGGTGGGTTTGGGCATTGCAACTTCTCCTAATTGGGGCCGGCCCCCGTATCAGGTAGGGCCGGGACGGAATCTCTTGTTTAGAGCTGTTCGGTTTCGGCGTAGTCCTGGTCGGCGTCCAGGTCATAGCTGGCATCGCTGTTCCAGGTGCCGGTGGCCACGTCGTAGCCGGCGACCTGCGACGGGTCGAACGTGGCGGGGCTGTCCTTGAGCGACAGACCCAGCTGGTGCAGCTTGATCTTGACCTCGTCGATGGACTTCTGGCCGAAGTTACGGATGTCCAGCAGGTCCGACTCGGTACGCGAGACCAGCTCGCCGACGGTGTGCACACCCTCGCGCTTGAGGCAGTTGTACGACCGCACGGTCAGCTCCAGGTCGTCGATCGGCAGCGCGAACGAGGCGATGTGGTCTGCCTCGGCCGGCGACGGGCCGATCTCGATGCCTTCGGCCTCGACGTTGAGCTCGCGGGCCAGACCGAACAGCTCGACCAGCGTCTTGCCGGCCGAAGCCAGGGCGTCGCGCGGGGCGATCGAGTTCTTGGTCTCGACGTCCAGGATCAGCTTGTCGAAGTCGGTGCGCTGCTCGACACGGGTGGCCTCCACCTTGTAGGTGACCTTCAGCACCGGCGAGTAGATCGAGTCGACCGGGATACGGCCGATCTCGGCACCCGACGCCTTGTTCTGCACGGCCGGGACGTAACCGCGGCCGCGCTCGACGACGAGCTCGACCTCCAGCTTGCCCTTGTCGTTCAGGGTGGCGATGTGCATGTCGGGGTTGTGCACCGTCACACCGGCCGGGGGCACGATGTCACCGGCGGTGACGGCACCCGGGCCCTGCTTGCGCAGGTACATGGTGACCGGCTCGTCCTCTTCCGAGGACACGACCAGGCCCTTGAGGTTCAGGATGATGTCGGTGACGTCTTCCTTGACCCCGGGGACGGTGGTGAACTCGTGCAGGACACCGTCGATGCGGATGCTGGTGACCGCTGCGCCCGGGATGGACGACAGCAGCGTGCGCCGCAGCGAGTTGCCGAGGGTGTAACCGAAGCCCGGCTCCAGCGGCTCGATGGTGAACCGCGACCGGTTCTCGGCCAGCACGTCCTCGGACAGGGTGGGTCGCTGAGAGATCAGCATTTTTCTATCTCCTTCTCGGCACCCGCTATTTGATGCCGGTTGGTTGGTGCCCGCCCGGGATTGGGCGGGCCACCAGGACTCGAATTACTTCGAGTAGAACTCGACGATCAGCTGCTCGGTGAGCGGCACGACGATCTGGGCGCGCTCGGGCAGCTGGTGCACGAGGATGCGCTGACGCTCGCCGACAACCTGCAGCCACGACGGCACGGGACGCTCACCGGCGACCTCGCGCGCGATCTGGAACGGCAGGGTGTTCAGCGACTTCGGCTTGATGTCGATGATGTCGTACTGCGACACCCGGTAGCTCGGGATGTTCACCTTGACACCGTTGACGGTGAAGTGACCGTGGCTGACCAGCTGACGGGCCATCCGGCGGGTACGGGCCAGGCCGGCGCGGTACACGACGTTGTCCAGACGGCTTTCGAGGATCTGCAGCAGGTTCTCACCGGTCTTGCCAGCCTTGCGGTTGGCTTCCTCGTAGTACTTGCGGAACTGCTTCTCCATGACGCCGTAGGTGAAGCGAGCCTTCTGCTTCTCCTGCAGCTGGGTGCGGTATTCGCTCTCCTTGATCCGCGCGCGGCCGTGCTGGCCGGGCGGGTAGGGGCGCTTTTCGAACGACTGATCGTCACCGACGAGGTCGACGCCGAGGCGGCGCGACTTGCGGGTGGCGGGTCCGGTATAACGAGCCATTTTTCAAATCCTCCCTAGACCCGGCGCCGCTTGGGCGGACGGCAGCCGTTGTGTGGCTGCGGGGTGACGTCGGAAATCGCGCCGACCTCGAGGCCGGCAGCCTGCAGCGAACGGATCGCGGTCTCGCGGCCCGAACCCGGACCCTTCACGAAGACGTCGACCTTCTTGACACCGTGCTCCTGCGCCTTGCGGGCAGCGTTCTCGGCGGCGAGCTGCGCGGCGAACGGGGTGCTCTTGCGCGAACCCTTGAAGCCGACGTGACCCGACGAGGCCCAGGCGATGACGTTGCCCTGGGGATCGGTGATCGAGACGATGGTGTTGTTGAACGTGCTCTTGATGTGAGCGGCGCCGTGCGGGACGTTCTTCTTTTCCCGGCGACGAGTGGGCTTGCCGCGCTTGGAAGCAGCGCCGGCTTTCTTGGTGGGTGCCATTTACTTACCTGGCCTTCTTCTTGCCGGCGATGGTGCGCTTCGGGCCCTTGCGGGTACGCGCGTTGGTCTTGGTGCGCTGGCCACGCACGGGCAGGCCACGACGGTGGCGCAGGCCCTGGTAGCAACCGATCTCGATCTTGCGACGGATGTCGGCCTGCACCTCGCGGCGCAGGTCACCCTCGACCTTGAGGTTGCCTTCGATGTAGTCACGCAGCTGGGTCACCTGGTCGTCGGTGAGGTCCTTGGTGCGCAGGTCCCGGTCGATGCCGGTGGCAGACAGGATTTCCTGGCTACGGGTACGGCCGATGCCGTAGATGTAGGTCAGCGCGATCTCCATGCGCTTGTCACGCGGGAGATCAACGCCCATGAGGCGTGCCATCAGGCAGTGTTCCTTTTCGTTGCGGAGGTCTGATCCCAGTCCGTTCCCCGTCTTGGTCGGGGTCCGGCCTCCGTGCCGGACGTGGTTGAGAGCCGTATGCCCTCAGTGGTACTGGGAGGTCTGCATTCAGTTTTGGGTGCTGCGTGAGCTGATGCTCAGCCCTGCCGCTGCTTGTGCCGCGGGTCAGAGCAGATCACCATGACCCGGCCGTGGCGGCGGATCACCCTGCACTTGTCGCAGATCGGCTTGACGCTCGGGTTCACCTTCACGACTTAGCGATCCTTTTCTCGGTTCTGAATTGGTGGTGCTTGGGCGTTACTTGTAGCGGTACACGATGCGGCCACGGGACAGGTCGTACGGAGAGAGCTCCACTACGACACGGTCCTCCGGCAGGATGCGGATGTAGTGCTGCCGCATCTTGCCGCTGATGTGGGCGAGCACCTTGTGACCGTTCTCCAGCTCAATGCGGAACATCGCATTGGGCAGGGGCTCGATCACGCGACCCTCGACCTCGATGGCGCCGTCTTTCTTGGCCATACTCTTTGGTAATCCTCTGGTTCTTCGGTTTCGTATCTCATACGCCCGTGCTCGGCGCAGAACCCACCCCGGCTACAAGAACGTGGACGTAATGCCTGGAATTCCAGGGAGCAATTCCGCGGAACTTCAAAACAGAGCACGCAAAGAGCCGGCGCAGAAGCTGCACCGTTGGTCCACGATACCCGCTTCGACCCCTGGGACCAAAATCCGCGCAGCACCCCCGCTGACCCCAGGTGGGCGCATCGTCTTCGCAAGTCAGGGCGCATAATGAACAGCGATGACTGGACCCGCTTCCCCGGCACGCAATCCGGTGATTCTCACCGTTGACGATGATCCCGCAGTGTCCCGGGCCGTCGCCCGCGACCTGCGCAAACACTACGGTGAGCGCTACCGGATCGTACGCGCCGAATCTGGACAGGACGCGCTGGTCGCGATCAACGAGCTGCAGCTGCGGGGCGACACCGTGGCGATGTTCATCGCCGACTACCAGATGCCGGAGATGAACGGCATCGACTTCCTGGAACTGGCCATGGACGTGTTCCCGCTGGCCCGCCGCGTGCTGCTGACCGCGTACGCGGACACCCACGCCGCGATCAACGCCATCAACCTGGTCGACCTGGACCACTATCTGCTCAAGCCGTGGGACCCGCCCGAGGAGAAGCTGTACCCGATCATCGACGGGCTGCTCGAGGCCTGGCATGAGGTCGGCGACCGCGCCGTCCCCCACACCAAGGTCATCGGGCACCGGTGGAATCCCCGGTCGTGGGAGGTCCGCCAGTTCCTGGCCCGCAACCAGCACTACTACCGGGCATACGCGTCGGACGAGCCCAAGGGCAAGCAGCTGCTGACCGCCGCCGGCCTGGATGGGCTGCAGCTGCCGGTGGTGATCTCCGAGCAGGGCGAGACGCTGGTCCAGCCGACCGACGCCCAGTTGGCCGGCATGCTCGGCCTGTCGACCACGCCGTCGTTGGAGATGTACGACCTCGCCGTCATCGGCGGTGGCCCCGCCGGCCTGGCGGCCGCGGTGTACGGCGCGTCCGAGGGCCTGCGCACGGTGCTGATCGAGCGCACCACCACCGGCGGACAGGCGGGCCGCAGCTCACGCATCGAGAACTACCTGGGCTTCGAGACGGGCATCTCGGGCGCCGAGCTGACGACGTCGGCGCGGCGGCAGGCCGAGCGCTTCGCCGCCGAGGTCATCACGACCCGTGAGGTCGTCGGGCTCGACGTCTCGTCGCTGGCCAGCAAGACGCTGACCTTCGACGACGGCCGCAGCATCACCGCGCGGTCGGTCATCCTGGCCACCGGCGTCGACTACCGGCATCTGCAGGTCGCCGGGTGCTGGGACGACCCCGACAGCGTCGGCAACAGCTATGTCGGCAACGGCGTCTTCTACGGCGCCTCGGTGTCGCAGGCCTCCGAATGCGCGGGCGAGGACGTCTACATCGTCGGCGGCGCGAACTCCGCAGGCCAGGCCGCGATGTTCATGTCGCAGCAGGCCAAGTCGGTGACGCTGCTGGTGCGCGGCAAGTCGCTCGAGGCGTCGATGTCCTACTACCTGATCCAGCAGATCGAGAACACCCCGAACATCAGCGTCCGGACTTGTACCGAGGTGGTCGACACCTGCGGCGAGGACGGGCACCTGACCGGGCTGTGGCTGGTCAACAACGCCACCGGCGAGCGCGAGTACGTCGAGTCCACGCGACTGTGCTGTTTCATCGGCGCCACCCCGCGCACGCAGTGGCTCGAGAACGCCGGCATCGCCCGCGACGACCACGGCTTCATCCTCACCGGCCCGGATCTCAAGGACGTCTGCGGCTGGAACCTGGACCGGCCGCCGCACCACTTGGAAACAAGTGTGCCGGGTGTGTTTGTTGCAGGTGATGTCCGCGCTGAATCGGCCAAACGGGTCGCAGCCGCGGTTGGCGAAGGCTCGATGGCAGTGATGCTGGTGCACCGGTATCTGGCCGAGACGTAGGAGGAGACCGGTATGGGTGAGACGTGCGCGCGCAGTGAACTGAAAACGCTGTTCCTGTTCGAGGCGTTGACCGACGAGCAGCTGGACACGCTGTGCGCCAACGGTCACATCGCGACGTTCGAGCCCGGCCCCGTCTGCACCGAGGGCGAACCGGCGACCTGCTTCTACGTCATGCTCGACGGCGAGCTGGTGATGTCGATGAAGTCCGGCGGCATCGACATCGAGACCAACCGCACCTCGATGCGCGGCGTGTACTGCGGCGCCTGGTCGGCCTACATCCCCGACGAGCAGCCGGTCTACGAGGCGTCGGTGCGGGTGACCAAGCCGTCGCGGTTCTTCGTCCTGGACGCCAACGCCTACGCCGACTTCATGCGCAAGGAATTCCCGATGGCGGTGCACCTGCTGGAGGGCCACAAGGTCGGTGGCCGCCGTGGGCGCCAGATCGTCGGCCAGCGCGAGAAGCTCCTCGCCCTGGGCCAGCTCTCGGCCGGCCTGACCCATCAGCTCAACAACCCGGCCGCCGCCACCGCGCGCGCCGTCGCGGACCTGCACGACCGCATCGGCAAGATGCGCCACAAACTGGCCATGCTCGCCGACGGTCAGGTCAGCCCGCAGTCGCTGCGAGTACTGGTCGGCATTCAGGAAGGCATCGCCGAGCAGGTGGCCAAGGCCAGGACCCAGGAGCTGTCGGCCATCGAGGCGTCCGACCGCGAAGACCAGATCGGCGAATGGCTCGAGGACCACGGCATCGCGGCCGCATGGGACTACGCCCCCACTTTCGTCGACGCCGGCCTGGATGTCGCTTGGCTGGAAGGCATCTCGTCGTCGCTCGGGGACGGCGACTCGTCCGCGACACTGCAGGGTGCGCTGGGCTGGTTGAAGTACACCATCGACACCGAGCTGCTGATGTGTGAGATTTCCGAAGCGAGCAAACGGATTTCGACGCTGCTGGCCGGCGCGAAGCAGTACTCGCAGATGGACCGGGCGCCCTACCAGAGTGCCGACGTGCACGAGCTCCTGCGCAGCACGCTGATGATGTTCGGTGACCGCATCGGCAAGGACGGCACCACCTGCGTCAAGGTGGTCAAGGAGTACGACCCCGCGCTGCCCGAATTGCAGTGCTACCCAGCCGATCTCAATCAGGTGTGGACGAACATCATCGACAACGCCCTGCAGGCCATGAAGGGCTGCGGCGTGCTGACCATCCGCACCAAACGCGCCGGCGACGACACCGTCCGGATCGAGATCAACGACAACGGCCCGGGCATCCCGCCCGACGTCATCGAGCGCATCTTCACGCCGTTCTTCACGACCAAGCCGTTCGGCGAGGGCACCGGCCTGGGGCTCGACCTGGCGTGGCGCATCATCTGCGAGAAGCACCACGGGAACATCTACGTCGAATCCAAGCCGGGCGACACCACGTTCATCGTCACGCTGCCCGTGCACGCACCCGCGCCAGAAGAAATTCTGGCCGGGACAACGGGATAGTTCGGATCACCGCGCGCCGAACGGAATAGCCGCCCGCGCCCCACAGTTGCCGCAGAGGTGACCAAACCAGACCTTGGACGCTACGGCGTATTCGGGCGCGGCGCGACGCCGCAACAGGCAGCAGAAATCGAAGCGCTGGGCTACGGCGCGATCTGGGTCGGGGGATCCCCGCCCGCGGAACTGGAGTGGGTCGAGCCACTGCTCGGCGCGACGGAGCGACTGAAGGTCGCTACCGGCATCGTCAACATCTGGACGGCGGCCGCCGGACCGGTGGCCGAATCGTTCCACCGCATCAACACCGCCTATCCGGGCCGGTTCCTCCTCGGCATCGGCGTCGGGCACCGCGAGGTCATCACCGAATACAAGAAGCCACTCGATGCGCTGAACGAGTATCTGGACAAACTCGACGAGTACGGCGTGCCGAAGGAACACCGGGTGGTGGCCGCGCTCGGCCCGCAGGTGCTGAAGCTCTCGGCCCGGCGCAGCGCCGGCGCCCACCCCTACCTGACCACCCCGGAGCACACCGCCCAAGCGCGTGAGTTGATCGGGCCGGACGCGTTCCTGGCGCCCGAGCACAAGGCGATCCTCACGACCGACGCGGACAAGGCCCGGGCGGTCGGCCGCCAGGCCCTGGAGCTTTACCTCAATCTGAACAATTACCTCAACAGCTGGAAACGGTTGGGGTTCACTGACTCTGACATCGCCAAGCCCGGCAGCGACCGGCTGGTCGACGCCGTGGTCGCCTACGGCACCATCGATGCGATCGCCGCCCGGCTGAAGCAGCACCTCGACGCCGGCGCCGACCACGTACCGGTTCAGGTGCTGACGTCGCCCGAGAATTTGGTACCCGCACTGACCGAACTCGCCGGCCCACTGGGCCTGCGGTAACCGAAGGGATCGCGCATGAGCAAGCTGGATCTGGGCCGCGTCGGGGTGTGGACGTTCGGCGCCCCGACACCCGAGCAGGCCGCCGAGATCGAGAAGCTGGGGTACGGCGCGGTGTGGCCGGGCGGCTCCCCCGCCGGTGACCTGGCGTTCGTCGAGCCGATCCTGGCCGCGACGGAGAAACTGCAGGTGGCGACCGGCATCGTCAACGTGTGGACGGCGCCAGCCGCGCAGGTCGCCGAGTCGTACCACCGGATCGAGGCCGCGTACCCGGGACGATTCGTGTTGGGCGTCGGCATCGGCCATCCCGAGCACACCAAGGAGTACCGCAAGCCGTACGACGTCCTCGTCGAGTACCTGGACGAGCTGGACGCGGCAGGCGTTCCGGTGGCGCGCCGCGTGGTGGCGGCCCTCGGCCCGAAGGTGTTGCGGCTGGCCGCCGATCGCAGCGCCGGCGCGCACCCGTACCTCACCACCCCCGAACACACCGCCGAGGCGCGCAAGGTCATCGGGCAGGACGCGTTCCTGGCGCCCGAGCACAAGGTGGTGCTGACCGACGGTTCGGCCGAGGCCACCGCCCAGGCGCGGGAAATCGGCCGGCAGACCGTCGACTTCTATCTGAATCTCAGTAATTACCTGAACAATTGGCGTCGGCTCGGCTTCTCCGAGGACGACATCGCCAAGCCGGGCAGCGATGCGTTGATCGACGCGGTGGTCGCGCACGGCACGCCCGACGCCATCGCGGCGCGGCTCACCGAGCACCTCGACGCCGGCGCCGACCACGTGACCGTCCAGGTGCTCGGTGGCTGGGACAAGCTGGTGCCGACGCTGACGGCGCTGGCGGGTCCGCTGGGCTTGCGCGGATAGCCTGGCGCTCAGCGCTTTTGGCCTTGATCGTCCTGCTGGTTGTCCTGCTTGTGGTGCTGCCAGATGCGGCGGAGCCAGTTCCAGTGGGGCCGGTGCGGCGTCGGTTTGGGGGTCTCGGCGACGGGCGGCACGGCAACCGGCTGCGCAGGCGCCACGGCCCGCGGTGCGACGACGTCGGGTGCGCTGGCCACACCGTGCACCGGCGCCGGTGCCGGAGTCGCCACATGGTTGGCGGTCGGCATCGGGGCCGCAGCCGGCGCGACATACGGCGTTGACCGGGTGTGGTCGACAACGGCCAGGGGTGTCGACGGCTCGTCGCCGCCGAGCAGGATCGCACCGACCGCGGCGGCGGCGGTGACCCCGCCGAACACCATCGCGACGAGCGCGACCCGCAGGCTTCTCGGTGTCCGCGTCGCCACGAGCGGCGCGGCGGGAATCAGGTTCGGCGCCAAAGGTCCTTCGGCTTCTTCCGGTTCGGCCAGTGACCAGGCCAGCGCACCGAACGGCATCGTCGGCGCCCCGTGGATGCTCCCGCTGGGCGGGTCAGACGAGTACTCCAGGTTGGCCAGTGTGGCGGTCATGGCAGTGGACATGGCGTGCTCCTGTGTCGTTGTTGCTGTCCCGGGATGGGCGGCTCTCACACGTAGGAGTCGCGCGGCACCCACAACGGGACAGGTTTTGGCGGGCTGCTGCTCGGTTCGGGATCAGCTAGTAGATGACCGGCGGCTGCGTCGTCGTCACCGGTGCCGGCTCGATGGGGCCCACGGGGCCCGGCGGGAACGGCCGCGGCGGCTTGTGCGACGTCGGCGGTGGCGTGGGCGACGGTGACGGTTCGGTGATCACGGGCGGCTGCTTGCTCGGCGGGGACGGTTCCTCGCTGACGACGGGCGGCCGCGGACGTCGCGGCGGCAGAACCGGCCGGGTTGACGGCGGTGGCGTCACGACCGGTGCGGCCGGTGGCAGCGGCACCGGGACCGGTGACTGCTGCGGCGGCGGGACCGCCCGTGGCGGGAGGGCTGTCGTCGGCTCGGCGGGGGCGGTGACGACGGCCGTCGGGCTGGGCGGCGGCGGGGGCGCGACGGTGGTGGTCACCGGATTTTCGGGCGTGGTGCTGGGCGGCGCGGTGACGGAGGTGGTGACCCCTTGCGGGGTGACGGGCGCGTTGGTTTCGTACCGCCAGGCGATGGTCAGTGCCAGCACGATCAGCGGAATGCCGATCAGCAGTGACATCGTCAGCATCACGCGGCCATTGGGCGATGTGGTGGCGGGTTCGGCATCGAGCACGTCGGCCACGGCGAACTGTTCGGTCGGCGCATCCGGCAGCGCACTCTGCGCCTGGGTGGGTGCGCTGTCCAGATCGGCCGAGGCCGAGGTCAGCTGAATCCGGTTCAGCGTGCGGTCCCGTAGCCAAGCCGGCGCGGGGATGAACAGCGGTGTGCCGCCGAGCAGCGCGACCGGGTTGACCATCCGGCGACGGTCCTGATCGCACGTCGGGCAGCTTTCGATGTGCCGGGCGATCCGCTTGCGCATGAGGATGGTGAAGTTCCCGTCCCACCCGGCGAGGATTGCACCCAATTCCGCACAGCTGTTGCCGCTCTGGCCACGTCGAGCGACCAGCAGCGCGCCGAGTGAGCGTTCCATGGTGTCGCGCAACCGCTGCATGATCTTCTTGGCGCTGGCCGTACTGACACCGAGCGCCTCGGCAAGTTCGGGCCCCTCCAGTCCGTGGCGGAAACCCAGCTCAAGCACTGCCCGATCGCGGTCGGACAACCCGCCGGCCGCTTCGGCGACCAGTTTGGCCAGTTCGTTGCGGGCTGCCAGGGTGTCAGGTCCGGCGTCCCCGGATGCCTCGTCGGGGAGATCCTCGGACGGTTCTTCGCGACGCCGCTGCCGGATGCGGCGCAGCGCTTCGTTCCGGGCGATCGCGTACAGCCAGGGGCGTAGCTTGTCGGGCTCCCGCAGCTTGTCCAAAGCTGTTGCGGCAGTGCAGAACACGTCCTGGACGCAGTCCGCGGCGGCATCGCGGTCCCGGACCATGCCGACGCAGAAGTCGTGGAGCCGGTCGGCATAGCGGTCATAAATGCCGGCAAATGCCATGCGGTCTCCGGCGAGCGCGGCGCCGACCAAGTCGGCGTCGCTGACAATGTCCCAATCTGGCACTGCGGTCATGAGACGGGCTCCCGTACCGGATCGATCGCCGGTCTGCACTGATGCTAATCCGGCGAAGGCGAGATGGTTTGCCGAATCAACGAGCATCGGCGTTGGCTTCAATGAGGAGAACGAGAGCAGACCGGACCCGGTTCAACACCGGACCCGGCTGCGTCTCGAATCCGCGTGGGCGGTGTGCCATCACGGCCAGTCAGTGCTTCTTGTGGTCGGAGTGCTTCCAGTCCCAGTCGTACCAGTGCCAGTAGTAGTGGCAGTGCTCCCAGTCCCACCAGGCCCACGAGCAGTAGTCGTGGCCCCAGGTCTGCGGAGCCGGGATGGACGGCTGGGCTTGGGCGGTGCCGGCCGTCAGGCCCATGCCGGCCAGGGCCATGCTGCCGGACAGCAGCGCGGCCGCGGCGGCCCGCTTCGCGAGAGACTGCCGCTTGGCAGGGGTGTTGTTGCTCATTTCGTGCTCCTTGGTTGGTGTCGCAGATGCCCCGTGCGGGCTCTGTCACAGGTAGGAGCGCGACCCCCGGACGCCGGGGACACTTTTTTCGGAAGAATCCGAATCGGCGCGAAAAAACTTGTCAGACTCTGCTGTCGGCAGCGCTCATACCAGCATGAGCAACCATTCACACACCCCCTGGAACCCCGACACCGACAACACCATCGCGGCTGACGTCCTCGACGCCGGCCCGCGCTCGGTGACCTTCCCCCGGCTCGCGTACAGCGACCAACTCGACGTGCCCGACGTGGTGGACGACGAGGCCACCATCGCCGTGGGCACCGACGACGGCCGCTGGGCCCGGCGCCGCGTCGCACTCGCACTGGGCGGTGCGGCCAGCGTCATCGTGGCATCGGCCGCCGTGGCCTTCACCGCGATCAGCTCACTCGATGCCGGCACCTCGGTGGCACCTGCCGGTGGTTCGACTGCCGTGCCCGCGGCCGCGCCGGCCGTTCTGGTGCAGCCGCCGTCGGCACTTCCCGTGCCTTCTGCCCCGCAGGCGGCGCCGGCCGCTCCGGTGATTCCCGATCAGGTACCGGCAGCCGCTCCCCAGCGGTCGGCAGCACCCGTCGTCGTCACCGCGGCGCCGGCGGCCGGTCCCGCCCCCGAGGTCGCACCCCCGGCTCCCGCACCAGAAGTCGTCCCGGAACCGCCCGCACTACCACTGCCCACGTTCCCGCCGATCGTCATCAATCTGCCGGCGCCGCCGGCGGCACCGCCGAAAGAGCCGCCCACCAAACCCGAACCGCCCGTGGTGAAAGGCCCCCTCGCCATTCCGAGCCCCGGAAAGACCCCGCCGATCAACCCGAATCTGCCCCTGGATGCCGGCTGACATCCGGCCCACGCACAAGCCCGCCACGGTCGGTATCCCCACTGTGGCGGGCTTTTTCGCGTTGACCCGGTAATCAGGGCGCGGTTGTTCGAGTGGACTACGCCCGCACGTCAGGGTCAACGGCTCGGCGCGACGCAACCACGTTGACGCTGTATTGACGGCGCGGTTGTTCGAGTGGAACACGCCCGCACGTCAGGATCAACGACTCGATCCAGCGTCATCGCCGCCCGCCGGAACCCGCATCACCGGTCGGCGGCGGCGGCGCTTCGAACGACGGCGGCGCAACCGACATCGGCGGGCGCGTCACAGGCCCGGGCCTGCTGACGGTGTGATCGGGCAGCGACGGGTGCGGCGCCGGCGCGGGTTCGGCAGCCGGCGACTCCTGCTGCGGCTGCGGTTGCTGACTCGGCGCCATCACCGGCGGTGCGACGGATTTGGTCGAGACCCCGGGCATCGACGTACTCGACGCCGGCGGTGCGCTCGGCGGCGCGGAAAGCGGTGTTGTCGCAGGCGTTTCCAGTGGAGCTGTGATGCCGCTGTCGAGCGGCTCCCCGCCGTGCCGGCCCGGCCCGGCCAGTGTCCAGACCAGACCCGCCACCAGTAGCACCAGCGCGCACGCGGCCAGACTGATCGGCAGTGCGAGCCGGCGGCGCCGTTCCTCCGCCGGCGCGGCACCGGCGCCCACGGCAGAATCGGCGCCCGCGGCAGAACCGGAATCGGCACCGTCGACCAGATCGGTTGTCCGACAGACCAACTGAATGTCCCTGAGCGTCGTATCCCGAAGCTCCTTCGGCGCCGGGATGAAGGGCATGGCGCCGAGCAGCGCTGCCGGACTCACCCGGCGGCGCCGTTCGGATTCGCATTCGGGGCACGACTCGATGTGGCGGGCGATGCGTTTGCGCATCAGCACCGTCATCGCACCGTCCCAGCCATCGAGCACCGCGGCAAGCTCCGGGCAGCGCGCCGGATCCTGCCGCGTCTGCCGGGCCACCAGCAGCGCACCGAGCGAGCGGCCGACCATCTCCCGCGCCCGATGCGTCAGGGTGTTGGCGGTGGCCGGGCTGACGCCGAGTGCCTTGCCGAGCTCCGGTCCGTCGAGGCCGTGGCGGTAACTCAATTCGATGACCTCGCGGTCGCGATCCGAGAGGCCACCGCAGGCCTCCCGGATCAATTGGGCCAGGTCGTCCTGCTCGGCCAGGGCATCGGGACCGGCATCGCCCGATGCGCTGTCGAGGTATTCGTCGTCGGCCGGTTGCTCGCGCTGTCGGCGCTGAATGTGCCGCAGGGCCTGAGAGCGCGACACCGCGTACAACCACGGCCGCAGCTTCTCGGGCTGGCGCAGCTTCGACAGCCCGGTCGCCGCCGTGCAGAACGCCTCGTGCACACAGTCGGCAGCGGCGTCACTGTCACGGACCATGCGCACGACGAAGTCGTTGAGCCGGTCGGCGTAGCGGTCGTAGATCGCGGCGAAAGCCGCGCGGTCGCCCGAGGCGGCCGCGCGGGCAAGTTCCTCGTCGGGTGCTTCGTCCCAATCGACAAGCGCGCTCATCGGCGGGGTTCTCCCCTGATCATCAGTAGTAGTAGGCCGGGTAGAAGCCGGTATCGCCGTTGTCGCAGTTGACGTTGATGTCCCAGAACCGGTTCAGCGGAATGCCCGGAACGAAGAAGCCCGCCTCGCCGGCAGAGTTTTGGTAGGCCCTGGTGGTGAACCAGTCCGAGGTGTAGGTGCACCACGTGCCCCCGCTGCCACCGCTCCAACCGATCCAGATGCCGCCGTAGTGCGGTACCGGATTCACGCCCAAGGGGTTCGCGTGCGCGGTTCCGGCACCCATCAGAGCTACCGGGACCGCCGCTGCCGCAGCAATTCCAGCAACGAACTTTTTCAGCTTGGTAGCCATGTGCTCCGCCTTTCCTCTGCTCGGCCCGGTTGGCCTCGCTTGTATGTAGGAGCATCTCGCCGCATCAATCCTGACAAGTTTTTCCGAATTTGGTCAGGCATCCGCAAAGAAGTTCTGAACCTCGCGCATACCCCCGAGCAACCACAGCGGCAATCACGCTGCGCGCCGGGTCGGCAAACCCCTTGCCAACACCCCGACCGAATTACTAGGATATGCAAGTATCTCGGCGTTCGAGTCGAGAATCCTGAACTCTCCATAACTTTGGACGGACGTCATGACCACCCAGATTCCGCATTTCATCAACGGCCGGCGCACCACCGGCGAATCGACCCGCACCGCCGACGTGCTCAACCCCAGCACCGGCCAGACCCAGGCCCAGGTGCTCCTGGCGTCGGCCGCCGACGTCGACGCCGCCGTGGCGGGTGCCGTTGTCGCGCAACGGGAATGGGCATCGTGGAATCCGCAGCGCCGGTCGCGCGTGCTGATGAAGTTCATCGAGCTGGTGAACCAGAACAAAGACGAACTGGCCCGCCTGCTGTCGCTCGAACACGGCAAGACCTTCGAGGACTCGCTCGGTGACATCCAGCGCGGCGTCGAGGTCATCGAGTTCGCCGTCGGCATCCCCCACCTGATGAAGGGTGAGTTCACCGAGGGTGCCGGCGCCGGCATCGATGTCTACTCGATGCGCCAGCCGCTCGGTGTCGTCGCCGGCATCACGCCGTTCAACTTCCCCGCCATGATCCCGCTGTGGAAGGCCGGGCCCGCGCTGGCCTGCGGCAACGCCATCATCATCAAGCCGTCCGAGCGCGACCCCTCGGTGCCGCTGCGCCTCGCCGAGCTGTTCATCGAGGCAGGCCTGCCGGCCGGTGTCCTGCAGGTGGTCAACGGCGACAAGGAGGCCGTCGACGCCATCCTGCAGCACCCCGACATCAAGGCCGTCGGCTTCGTCGGCAGCACCGACATCGCGCAGTACATCTACTCGAACGCCGCCGCCAACGGTAAGCGGGCGCAGTGCTTCGGCGGCGCCAAGAACCACATGATCGTGATGCCCGACGCTGACCTGGACCAGGCCGTCGACGCTCTGATCGGCGCCGGCTACGGCAGCGCCGGCGAGCGGTGCATGGCGATCAGCGTCGCCGTCCCGGTCGGTGAAGAGACCGCAAATCGCTTGCGTAACAAGCTCGTCGAGCGTGTCAACCAGCTGCGGGTCGGGCACAGCCTGGACCCGAAGGCCGACTACGGCCCGCTGGTCACCGGTGCGGCCCTCGAGCGGGTGCGGGGCTACATTGCCCAGGGTGTCGAGGCCGGTGCCGAGCTCGTGGTCGACGGCCGCGAACGCGCCAGCGACGACCTGACGTTCGACGATGCTGATCTGTCCGGCGGCTTCTTCCTCGGCCCCACCCTGTTCGACCACGTCACCCCCGACATGTCGATCTACACCGACGAAATCTTCGGTCCGGTGCTGGTGATCGTCCGCGCCCACGACTACGAGGAGGCGCTGCGGCTGCCGTCGGAGCACGAGTACGGCAACGGCGTCGCGGTGTTCACCCGCGATGGCGACACCGCCCGCGATTTCGTCTCGCGCGTGCAGGTCGGCATGGTGGGCGTCAATGTGCCGATCCCGGTTCCGGTGTCCTACCACAGCTTTGGCGGCTGGAAGCGGTCCGGCTTCGGCGACCTCAACCAGTACGGCACGGCGTCGATCCAGTTCTACACCAAGGTCAAGACCGTCACCGAGCGCTGGCCGTCGGGCATCAAGGACGGGGCCGAGTTCTCGATCCCGACCTTCAAGTAAGGGCCTGCGTTGAGCATCGACCTTTTCGGACTGGACGACGACGAACGCGTGATCGCCGAAACGGCGGCCGCGTTCGCCGAAAAGCGGCTGGCCCCAAATGCTTTGGCGTGGGACGCCGACGACCACTTCCCCACCGATGTCCTGCGGGAAGCGGCCGAGCTGGGCATGGCGGCCATCTACTGCAATGACGACGTGGGCGGCAGCGGACTGCGCCGGTTGGACGGTGTGCGCATCTTCGAGCAACTGGCCGCCGCCGATCCGACCATCGCGGCGTTCCTGTCGATCCACAACATGTGCGCGTGGATGGTGGACAGCTACGGCACGCCGGAACAGCGCAAGACCTGGCTGCCGAAGCTGGCCTCGATGGAGGCCATCGCCAGTTACTGCCTCACCGAGCCCGGCGCCGGCAGTGACGCCGCGGCCTTGCGCACCAAGGCCGTTCGCGACGGCGACCACTACGTGCTCGACGGCGTCAAACAGTTCATCTCGGGCGCGGGCGCCTCGGACGTCTACGTCGTGATGGCCCGCACCGGGGCCGACGGACCGCGCGGCATCTCGGCCTTCATCGTCGAAAAGGACACGCCGGGACTGAGTTTCGGGGCCAACGAGGAGAAGATGGGCTGGCACGCCCAGCCCACCGCCCAGGTGATCCTGGAAGGTGTGCGGGTGCCCGCCGAGGCCATGCTGGGCGGCTCGGACGGCGAGGGCACCGGTTTCTCCATCGCGATGAACGGCCTCAACGGTGGCCGCATCAACATCGCCGCCTGCTCCCTGGGCGGCGCGCAGGCCGCCTACGACAAGGCGCTGGGCTACCTGGCATCGCGCGAAGCCTTCGGCGGGGCACTGATCGATGAGCCGACCATCCGGTTCACCCTCGCCGAGATGGCCACCTCGCTCGAGACCTCGCGAAACATGTTGTGGCGGGCGGCAACCGCGCTCGACACCAACAATCCGCGCAAGGTCGAACTGTGCGCCATGGCCAAGCTCCATGTGACCGAGGCCTGCTACACGGTGGCCGACCAGGCGCTGCAGTTGCACGGCGGCTACGGCTACCTGCGCGAGTACGGGCTGGAAAAGATCGTCCGCGACCTCCGGGTGCACCGCATCCTGGAGGGGACGAACGAGATCATGCGCGTGGTCATCGGCCGGGCAGCCTCGGCTGCCGCACGTAATTGAGCGATTTGTGCACGAAAATCCGCGGCGAGCGCGAGAAATCGTGCACAAATCGCGGAGAACTAGGGAGGACAGACTGATGGCGACGATTGCATTCCTGGGCCTGGGCCACATGGGCGGCCCGATGGCGGCGAACCTCATCGCGGCGGGGCACACCGTGCACGGCTTCGACCCGGTCCCGGCCGCGGCGCAGGCGGCCCGCGAGCACGGCGCGACGACCTTCGACAGCGGCCCCGAGGCGGTGGCCGGCGCCGACGTCGTCATCACCATGCTGCCCAACGGCGATCTGGTGAAGCGCTGCTACGCCGACGTCCTGCCGGCCGCGGCACCCGGCACGCTGTTCATCGATTCGTCCACCATCTCGGTCGACGACGCCCGCGAGGTGCACCGTCTGGCCGGCGAGCACGGCTTCGCCCAACTGGACGCGCCGGTGTCGGGCGGCGTGAAAGGGGCGACGGCCGGCACGCTGGCGTTCATGGTCGGCGGCGAGGCCGAGGCCTTCGAACGCGGCCGCACGGTGCTCGAGCCGATGGCCGGCAAGATCATCCACTGCGGCGACTCGGGGGCGGGCCAGGCCGCCAAGGTGTGCAACAACATGGTGCTCGCCGTCCAGCAGATCGCGATCGGTGAGGCATTCGTCCTCGCCGAGCACCTCGGCCTGGACAAGCAGTCGCTGTTCGACGTGATCACCGGCGCGACCGGCAACTGCTGGGCCGTGCAGGTGAACTGCCCCGTCCCGGGTCCGGTCCCCACGTCTCCGGCCAACAACGAATTCCAGCCCGGTTTCGCCACCGCCCTGATGAACAAGGACCTCGGTCTGGCGATGGCTGCGGTGCGCTCGACGGGGTCGTCGGCACCCCTCGGCAGCCATGCCGCGGACATCTACGCGAAGTTTGCCGCCGAGCATCCCGATCTCGACTTCAGCGCGGTAATCAATCTGCTGCGTCAATGACGTCGCATCATCATCACCGCACGTCACAGTGGTATTCGTTAGTTAACTGTGACATCGCGCGCATTAGGGCATAGGATGCGTGGGTCGCACAGGGAGGATTCGCGCCGCATGACTTTCAAATTTTCCGCCAAGGGGGCAACGGCCTCGGCTACCGCGATTGCTGTGGCGTTTTTCGGGGCGGGCATCGCCTTCGCGTCGCCCGGCCCGTCGACCCCCGGGAACCCGGGCAACCCGGGCACCGACCCGGCACAGCCGACGCAGACGCAGCAGGCCAGCAAGAACAACGAGTCGGCCACGACTCCGTCGGGTGACCTCGGCACGGCCAGCAGCAAGACCGTCTCGAGCTCGACCTCGAGCTCGTCGGCCGGCCACACCGGCAAGACGGCGCGCAACAACGACAACGGCCTCGACTGGGGTGACGACTGGAGCCTGGGTGGCTTCCCGCCGATCAACCTGTCGAGCATGCAGCCGCCGGAGGCCACCGTCGCCGTGCCGCTGTCCCTCGGCCTGCCCGGCCTGAGCCTGCCCAGCCTGGTGCTGGACGCCGGTCTGGGCGGTCTGATCACCGGGCTCGGCGGTCTTCTGCTGAACAGCGCGGCAGCCGCAGTGCCCGCGGGCGCGACGCTGGCAGCCCCCGCTGCCGCCGCCGCGGCCCCGGCCGCGACCGCCGCCACCTTCGGCACCCTGTCCGCCGTCGGCGACATCGCGAAGGTCTCCTCCGCGGCTGCCGCCCCGGCCATCGCTGCTCCTGCTCTCGCGGCACCGGCCGCGGCTGCCGCTCCGAGCCTCGGCGGTCTGCCGGCGATCGGTGCACCGGCGATCGGTTCGCTCAGCGCGCTGGCCGCACCGAAGCTGCCGGGCATCGGCCTGCCGAAGATGCCGTCTGCCGGCCTGCCGGAGCTGCCGGACTTCACCAAGCTGGGCGCCCCCAAGCTGCCCAAGCCCGAAGACCTGCCGCACCCGGAGGTCGGTCTGCCGAAGGCCCCCAAGATCGGCCTGCCGGACATGTCGGACATCCCGCACCCGCAGATCGGCTTCCCGCCGCACCCGCGGATCTTCCCGAAGATCGGGCTGCCGAAGATCAGCCTTCCGTGGTTCTGAGCCGCTGAAAGAGGCGGGGCAACCGCCCCGCCTCGACAATTGAAAAGATGTGAAGAACTGGTGGTCAGCCCTGGGCTGACCACCAGTTCTTGTGTAGGCGCTCGCATCCGGCGGCCAGCAGGCCGTCGTACTCTGCGCGCACCTGGACCGCCCCGGGGAATTCGTGGCCGGCCGAGTAGCCGGTGGTGACCACCAGCGTCGCCAGCTTGGCGGCCCGTGCCGCGCGGAAACCGCGGGCACCGCCCGCCACCGCCAGCGCGCTCTCCGGTCCCAGCCCCAACTCCCACAGGGCGTGGCCGTGCAGATCCGGTTCCCGGGTCGGACGCGGCAGATCATCGGGCGTCACGATGGTCTCGGCGATGCCGTCGCCCAGCAGCTGACGGACCAGCGGCTCCACCCAGGACCGGCTCCCGGTGCTGACGACGGCCACCGCCACCCCGGCGCCGAACAAGCCGGCCGCCAGGTCGGCGAGGCCGTCGCGCGGGCTGACGTCACCGTCGAGGACAGACGTCTCGAAAAGGTCGGTCTTGGTGCGGTACACGTGGGCGGCGATCTCGTTGCTGACCCGTCCGTACCCACGTCGGCGCAGCGCCGAGGCGACGCGGCGCTGTTCGTCGGCGATGCGGACCAGCCGGCCATATTCGGCCACCGACCAGGAGATATCCAGCCCGTGCTCGGCGAAGGCGGCGTTGAACGCCACGCGGTGTGCGTCGCGCTCGACGTCGGCCAGCGCACCGTCCAGGTCGAAGATCACCGCGCGCAGCGGGTCGATCACGGCATGGGCCGGGCGTGCCACATCCCACCAGAACGTGCGCTCCACACAACTCACCGACATGAGTACAAGGGTGTCCCACGTCACATGTGCGGGGCCTCCCCCCAACGGGGGATTGGACGGGCGAGATTCGGGATGAACATTCCCGATGGTCCACAGCCGGTCCTCCCGACCAGCGCGGAATCGCCGCTCTAAGGTGATGCCATGAGCACCAGCGAGAAGCCGAAGGCGGATCGCGCATGACCGCCGAGCCCGAAGCCGGCGCCGCTGCGCCGGTACGGCTGATCCTGGTCGACGACCACGAAATGGTCATCGAGGGACTCAAGGCCATGCTGGCCGCGTTCAGCGACCGGGTGCGGGTGGTCGGCCAGGCCGTCGGGGCCGAACGCGCCGCCGCGGTGGTCGACGAGCTGCAGCCCGACATCGTTCTGTGCGACGTGCGGATGCAGGGCGCCAGCGGCCTGGACCTGTGCCGTGAACTGCGCGAACGTGCCCCGGACCGCAAGGTGGTCATGCTGTCGGTGTACGACGACGAGCAGTACCTGTACCAGGCGCTGCGGGTCGGGGCGGCGGGCTATCTGCTCAAGAGCATCAGCAGCGACGACCTGGTCCGTCAGCTCGAGTTGGTGCACGGCGGGGCGACGGCCATCGACCCGAGTATGGCCGCCCGGGCCGCCGATACCGCCGCCCGCATGCAGCGCGACGAGTTCTGGCCCGGCGCCCGGCAGGGCCTGACGCAGCGCGAGAGCGAAATCCTGTCGTTCGTCGTCGACGGACTGTCCAACCGCGGTATCGCGACCCGGCTGGTGATCGGCGAGGAGACCGTCAAGAGTCACCTGCGGTCCATCTACCGCAAGCTCGACGTCAGTGACCGGGCCGGCGCCGTGGCCACCGCGCTGCGGGAGGGCATCTACCGATGACGCCGCGCAATGAGGTGCTGACCGCCGACCGCGAGCTGGCCCTGCTGCGCGAGCTGATTCAGGCCGCCTCGAGCGGACCCGGCGTCGAGCCGCTGGCCGCGGCGGCCGCCCGGATGATCACCGCGGCCACCGGCACCGACGTCTGCTTCGTCCACGTGCTCGACGACACCGAACGCTCGCTGACATTGACGGGCGCCACCCCGCCGTTCGACCAGGAGGTCGGCAAAATCCGGCTGCCGCTGGGCGAGGGCGTCTCCGGGTGGGTGGCCAGCAATCGCGAGCCCGTCGTGATCCGCCACGACAAGGAATCCGATCCGCGCTACCGGCCGTTCGAATCGCTGCGCGGCAGTGACTTCGCGTCCATGGTGTCGGTGCCGATGGAGACCGACCCGGGCGGACTGGTCGGCGTGCTCAACGTGCACACCGTCGAGCGCCGGGAATTCACCGCCCGCGACGTGGAGCTGCTGCTGGTCATCGGCCGGCTGATCGCCGGGGCCATGCACCAGGCCCGGTTGCACCGCCAGCTCGTCGCCCGCGAACGTGCCCATGAGAACTTCGTCGAGCAGGTCATCGAGGCCCAGGAGATCGAGCGCCGCCGGCTGGCCGGCGATATCCACGACGGTATCTCGCAGCGGCTGGTGACGCTGTCGTACCGGCTCGACGCGGCGAGCCGGGCGGTCGGGACCGACACCGCCGTCGCGGCCGAGCAGCTGACGCTGGCCCGGGAGCTGGTGGACCTGACGCTCGGCGAGGCCCGCGCCGCCATCGGGAACCTGCGCCCGCCGGTCCTCGACGATCTGGGGCTGGCCGGCGGGCTGGCCAGCCTCGCGCGCTCCATCGGTCAGCTCGACGTCGACGTGGAGCTGACCGACGTCCGCTTGCCCGACCACATCGAGCTGGCGCTGTACCGCATCGCGCAGGAGTGCCTGCAGAACGTCGTGAAGCACGCCCACGCCAGCAATGCGCTGCTGAAGTTCACGGCCGACGCGGAGCACGCCCGGCTCGAGATCATCGACAACGGCATCGGTTTCGACACGTTCGAGCGCCCGCTGGGCGCCGACGAGACGGGTGGCTACGGGTTGTTGTCGATGGCCGAGCGCGCCGAGATCGTCGGCGGCCGGCTGAATATCCGGTCCCGGCCCGGCTCGGGCACCATCGTCACCGCCACCATCCCGCTGCCATCGACGACTTGATGACAACGGCCTGACGTTGCTAGAAATCATCCGTCATGTATCTCGCGGCTGTGATTTGGCAAATTTTGACAATGCCCGAGGAATACCGAACCATCGTGGTTGACATGGGAGTGTAGGTGCGCACAGGCAACACAAATGCGGTCATCGGTGCTGCTGCAGTCATCTTCGCTGCATTCGCCTATCTGGTGATCTTCGGTGACCATGGCACGTTGGCGGCACGTCTCACCAACGACATCGGGCTGACGGTCTTCAGCAGCCTTGCCTGCCTCGCCGCGGTGGCCGCCTACCGGGCCAACCGAGGCCGGCGACAGCGCGCCTGGCTGGCACTCGCGATCGGGATGGCGGGCTGGGTCGCCGGCAACCTGATCCTGCTCTATCACCACGCCGTGCTCGGTTCGCCGCCCGCGTTTCCGTCGGTGGCCGATGCCGCGTTCCTGCTGCTGCCCTGCTCTGTGGTGGTCGCGTCCGCCGGGAAGGTTCGGCCCGACCGCATGTCGGCACTGCGCCCCGTGCTGGACGGCGTCATCATCGCCTCCGCGCTGTTCCTCGTGTGCTGGGTGCTGATCCTGGAGGAGCTGTTCGCATCCACGCATTCCAGCTGGCTGGCGACCGCGGTGTCGGTCGCGTTCCCGATCTCGGACGTCGTCATGATCACGCTGGCGGTGTTGACGGTCAGTTCGACGGTACCGGGCAAACGCCAGGCCATCGTCCTGGTGTGCACGGGGCTGATCATCGTCGCAGTGGCCGATAGCATCTGGATATACGTTCTGGCCCAATCGAATTCGACCAGTCCGGTGGCTGTCGTCGGCTGGGCCGCGGGCTTGGTGTTGTTCAGTGCCGGCGGGCTGATCGATGCGCGCAAACCGCCGTCGGCGACGGGGCGGAAACGGCAGGCCCTGGCCGATCCATTGCTCTGGCTCCCCTATTCGCCGATGGTGGCCGCAGTGGTCGTCGGGCTCATCGACCTCTGGCCGGTGACCAACGACAAGCCGGTACTGATCGCCGCGTCGGTACTCGTGATGACGGCACTGGTCCGGCAGCTGATCGTGCTGATCCAGAATCGGCGGCTGTTGTTCGACCTCGCCGACCAGACCCGGCGCGATCCGTTGACGGGGCTGGGCAACCGGCTGATGTTCAACGACCACCTCGATGCGGCCATCCGGTCACGTGGAGACGACCGGGTTCCCATCGCCGTGCTCGCACTCGACCTCGACGACTTCAAGATGGTGAACGACAACCTCGGGCACCCGAGCGGCGACGAGCTGTTGATCGACGTCGCGAGTCGGCTCAAGAACACGGTGCCGGCCGAGCACACCGTGGCCCGGCTCGGCGGCGACGAATTCGCCGTTCTCATCCGGTCGGCACCGAATGCGGCAACCACCATCGCCGAGCGGATCATCGAGGCCTTCGACGCACCGTTCTCGCTCAACAGCGAGAAGGTCTTCATCCACCCGAGTGTCGGGTTGGCGATCACCCCCGCCGACGAACCAGACGTCACCGCTGACGATCTGATGCAGCAGGCCGACATCGCGCTGTACGCCGCCAAGCGGACCGGCATCGGCGGCGTACAGACCTTCTCCGCGGACATGCGCCAGGTCTCGCGGCTGGACCTGCCGCAGCGGTGGAGCGACAGCGGTCGGATCCAGCCGCCCGCCCAAGCCGGTGTGCAACTGCTCGGGCAACTGCGCCGTGCCATCGGCGACTCCGAGTTGAAGTTGGTGTATCAGCCCAAAGTGCTGCTGGCCACCGGCGAAATCGTCGGTGTGGAGGCGTTGCTCCGCTGGCCCCATCCCGAGCTCGGCCTGCTGACCCCGTCCGAGTTTCTGCCGTTGATCCGGCGTAACGGCCTGATCGGCTCGGTTACCGACACGGTGCTCAAGCAAGCGGTCCTGGACGCCTCGACCTGGTTCGGGACGGGATATCGCAATGTGCCGGTCGCCATCAACCTCTTCGCGCAGTCGCTGACCGACGTCGATCTGGCCGATCGCATAGGGACCATCCTCGCCGAGCACTCACTGCCACCGAGCGCCCTCACCGTGGAGATCACCGAGCAGATGCTGCTGTCGAACATGAGCCGGACGGAGGTGGTCATCGATCGGCTCCGGAAGTCGGGTCTGCGGGTGTCGATCGACGACTTCGGGTCCGGCTACTCGACCACGAGTTACCTGCGCGACCTGCCGGTCGATGAACTCAAACTCGACCGCGAGTTCGTGCTGCCGATGACGCACAATCCCCGCGCCGCCGCCATCGTTCGATCGGTGATCAACCTGACCCACGCCCTGAACATCGCGAGCGTCGCCGAAGGAGTCGAAGACGCCGCGACCGCCGAGCAGCTCTCGGCGTACGGGTGCGATATCGGCCAGGGCTACTACTTCGCCAAACCGATGTTCGCCGAATCGCTGCGGCCCCTGATCGAATCGCGGAATCCGCTGCGGCGCTGAGCCGGTCAGAAGTCGCCGGCGGTGCGGCGCAGGGTCTCGATCGCATCGACCAGCGCCGCGGACTGTTCGTCGGACATCCCGACGTCAGCGAACACCTCCTTGTTGAGGGTCACCGTGGCGTCCTCGACCGTCGAGCGGCCCACCTCGGTCAACCGCACCAGGGTGGTCCGCCCGTCGGTGGGGTGCGGCACCCGCTCGACGAGACCATCGGCCTCGAGCCGCCGGATGGCATGGGTGACGCTCGTGACGTGCACCTGCAGCCGGTCGGACGCCTTGGTGATCGGCAGCGCGCCACTACCGCTGAACGCCAGCAGCCGCAGCAATTCGTAGCGGGAAAAGCTCAGGTCATAGGGCCGCAGCGCAGTCTCCACGCGCGCCAGCAGAATCTGGTGGGCCCGCATCACCGACGTCACCGCGACCATGCCGTCGGCGACGTCGCCCCAGCCGGCCCGCTCCCAGTTGGCCCGGGCCCGGGCGATGGGGTCACTGCTCACCGCTCATTCATACCGCACCGGACCCCTCGGCCGATGCAGTCAGGCCCCGACGCCCGTCCCGTCCACCGCCTTACGGATGGCCGCCAGCACCGCGCGCGACGACCTGCGGTCCCCGACGGTGATCCGGACGCCGCCGTCGGCGTAGCTGCGCACCCGCGGGCCGTCGTCGCCGAACTCCCAGGCCCGCGCCCCGCTCGGCAGATAGACGAAGTTGGCGTGACTGTCGGTGCAGTACACGCCCATCGAGCGCAGCCGTGCCCGCAGAAACGCCCCTTCCGAGGCGATCATCCGGATACGTTGCCGCAGTTGATCTTCCGCATCGTAGGACGCGGCGACGGCCACCAGGCCGGTGATCCCGATCCCGAACGGCAGCTGCATACCCCACAGGTCGCGGGCGAGCGACGGCGCACACACGCCGTAGCCGATGCGCAGGCCGGCCAGTCCGTAGGCCTTCGAAAAGGTGCGCACCACAACCAGATTGGGATACCGCACCACGAGCGACGGGATGTCCAGGCACAGCTCGGGGGCCAGGAATTCGACGTACGCCTCGTCCAGCAGGACGACGGTGCCCGACGGCACCCGGTCCAGGAACCGGTACAGGTCGGCGGCCGACTCGACCGTCCCGGTCGGGTTGTGCGGACGGCAGATCACCACCACGCGGGCCCGCGCCGCGGCCGCCGCCATGGCGTCGAGGTCATGGTGACCGTGCCGGTCCAGCGGCACGGTCACCGACCGCAGTCGCGCCATCTGCGCGAAGATCGGGTAGCCGTCGAAGGTCGGTGACGCCGTCACCAGCACATCGCCGGGGTGCGTGACGGCCTGCAGCACCTGCAGGATGACGCCCGTGGCGCCCGCACCGACGAGCACCTGGTCATCGGCGACGCCGACGTGTCCGGCGATCAGCGACCGCAGCCGCTGCGGCAGGAACTCCGGATACCGGTTCACCACACCGATCGACGCGGTGAGCGCGGCCCGCACCGCAGGCAGTGGCGGGAACGGATTCTCGTTGAGCGCCAACGCCAGCGGGTCGTCCGCGGCGGGTAGCGAACCGACCGCATCGGCCAACGCGCACGTGGGCGTCATCGCTGTCCGCCCCAGCGCACGGCGGCCGCACCGGCGAAGTCACCGGCGTGCGCGAAGGCCGCCATCATCACGACGTCACCCTCGCCGACCTGTCCGTCGGTGATCGCCCGGTCCAGGTTGACGGGCACGCCGGCGGCGAACAGGTTGCCGCACTCGTCGAACGTGTCGCGGTGCTTCGACTCGGGCAGTTCCAGGGCCTCGCGCCAGTTCCGCAGGAACACGCGGTTCGGCTGATTGGTGACCAGCAGGCCGATGTCCTTGGGCGCCAGCCCGATCCGGTCGCACACCGCGTACGCCACCTCGGGCACCTGACGGTTGCCCCGGGCCAGCACTTTGGTGATCTTGCTCTCGGTGAAGCCGATGCAGCCCTCGCCGGGCCCGGCCTGCCACCATTTGCGCGGCGGGTCGACCGACATCGTCATGTCACCGGCGTATTCGCCGTAGGTGCGGCATTCGACGTCGAGGATCGGCGAAACATCAGAGGCCGCAACGAGTCCCACCGCGGCACCGTCACCGGGTACCGACGCCTGCGCCTTGGGTCGAATGGTGACCTGGTCGAAGACCTGGCCCGCCGCGTTCTGCGCCACCGCCACCAACGCGGTACGCCCCTCCCCGGAGGCGATCAACTGCTTGGCCAGCTTGAGGCCCAGGATGAAGGCCGCGCACCCGCCGTTGTGCAGGTCGATCACCCAGTTCGGCTTCATGCCAAGCCGATTGGCCATACCGCCACCGCCGCCGTAGAACGGCATGTCGGGCAACTGGGTGTGGGTGATCAGGATGTCGACGTCGGCGAGGGCGTCGGAGCCGTGCCGGTCGACGAGGCCCGCCGCCGCCCGCTCGACCATGTCGATGGCCGTCTCGTCGGGTGCCACGTGGTGGCGGAACTTCGGCGCCCGGAACATCAGGTTGTCCCGCAGGTCGTCGGAATCGGCGTACTGCGCGTAGTAGTCGGCGCTGATCGGCTCGCCCGGAAGATAGGTCGAGACGTCAAGAAGGCTGACAGCTGGTTGGCTCATGCGTCGCTCACTTCATCCAGGCCGGGGTGATCGGCAGACCGTTGCGGTGCCGGTATTCGGCAATCGCCTTGAGGTTGTCCAATTCCAGGCGGTGTCCCGCCCCGAACATGTCCCAGAAGTCCCCGACCCACACGGGTCGCTGTGCGGGCGCGGTCTCCGGGTAGGGGTTGTTGTCGTAGAACGGGTGGTGGCAGTTGGTCCACAGCACCACCGAACCCGGCTTGTTGAGCACGACCTGGGCGTCGACGACGCGCATCAGGTAGATCATCCAGAGGTGCCGGCCCTGGTCCCAGGCACAGTGGTAGTCGACGGTCATCGCCTCGCGGTTCGCCACTGTGCGCGTGTAGATTTCGGTCTCCGAGCCCAGCCGGTCGTAGGCCAGCCAGAGGCCCGGTTCCTCGGTCTCGGTGAATCCGCGCAGACTGTAGGTCCACTCCTCGAGGCTGCGGGTGTCCGCCAGGTACTCGAACAGTTCCTCCGGCGGGCAGTCGATGTAGTCGTTGACGGTGCAGTAGCCACCGAAGACGACGTCGTGCGGGTATACCGACCGCATCATCTCCATGATGATGGGCGTGGCCTTTTCCCGCGGCGCGTTCTCGATGCGGGTCACGCCGTCGATGGGTAGGGCGATGTCTTCAAGCGCGGGCAGCGACATGCTGGGAGCTCTCTTTCTGCGTCTGTTGTGTGGCGGTATCGAGAAATGGTGCGAACGTGGGGATTTCGTCGGCGGAGCATTCGACGCTGACGACCGATGGCCCGTGCCGGCTGAGCGCTTCGCTCAGCGCGCCGGCCAGCTGCGGCAGCTCGGTGACGTCCGTCGCGTGCAGGCCGGGGAACATCGCGGCCAGGCCGGCGCCCAGCCGGGCCGGGGTGAAGCGGTTGTAGCTGTAGCGGTCGCCGTAGAACAACTGTTCGCGGGTGACGCACATGGCGTGGGCGTTGTTGTTGAACAACACGAAGGTGATCGGGAGCCGGTACTCCAACGCCGTGTGCAGCTCCATGCCGTGCATGAAGAACGAGCCGTCGCCGGCCACCACCACGGTCCGGTATTGCGGCCCAGCGGTTTTCGCCCGCGCGAAGCACATGCCGATGCCGGCGCCGAAGCTGTATCCCATGCCGCCCATCCCGAGCGCCACCACGAAGCGGCCGGACCGGCGCACCGGCAGCCCGTGCACCGTCGAGGCACCGGTGTTGCCGGCGTCGACGACGATGTCGGCGCCGTCGGGCAGCAGTTCGTCGAGCAGGGCGACGGTGTCGCGGTACCGGATGCCGGGGCCGTCGTGCGGCGGCGGCTGAAGTTCGGTGTGCGGCAGCGGGTCGAGGACCCGTAGCCCGTGGGGCCGGCCGGCTCCGGTCAACGATCGGGTCAGCGCCGTCAGCGATGCCCGCAGGTTGGTCGAATTCACGTGTGTGCTCGGCACATACGGACGTTCCGCGCCGAGCGAGACCGTCTGCACCCCGGCCAGCGCGCTGTCGAGGCCGGCGCGCGCCGTCACCGCCAGGCGCGTCCCGATCACCAGACACACCGCGCTGCGGGAGATCGCGTCGACGACCCGCGGATGGCCCATCACGCCGGTGACGCCCAGCCATGACGACTGCCCCAGCCCGGGTGAGCCGCTGACGTCCTTGCCGTCAGGCACCGTGGCGACCCAGGCCCGCAGCACCGAGCGCAATTCCTCGAGCTCACGGCGGGCGTCGTCGCGGGCCACCTGCTCGCCGGCGATGATCGTGACCGGCCCCAGCGCCCGGCGCAGCACCTCGGCGATGGGACCCGGGTCTGCCAGCAACGAATCCTGCACAGCAGCAACCGGATTGACCACATCGATCATCGCCTCCTGGACGTCCTTCGGCAGCAGCAGTACCGCCGGGCCACCACCGGCCGCCGCGGTCAGCGCCTCCGCCAGCGCCGGCACGATGTCCTCCGGCTCCGTCACGCGACGGCAGTACACCGACACCGCCGAGAACAACGCCACCGCGTCCAGCGATCCGGACCGGCCACTGGTGTCCTGGAAGCTGCCGCGGCCGTCCATGCCGGTCGGCGCCTGCCCCACCAGAGCCAGCACCGGCACTCGGCTGGCCAGTGATTCACCCAGTCCCGCAACAAGATTCAGCGATCCGCCGCCCGACGTCGCGGCCACCACCCCGATCCGGGACACCGCACGGCTGTAGCCGTCGGCCATGGTGGCCGCGGAGAACTCATGCTTGGCCAGGATCGCGGTGACGTTGTCCGCGAGGAACGCCGCGTCGAACAGGTCCTCGATATTGGCCCCGTCGACACCGAAGAAATACTCGACGCCCGACGCCGCAAGTTGCGTGATGATGTGGTCCACCACCCGATGCCTGCTGACCATCTGCCACCTGCTTCCGCTCGTCTAACCACAGACACGAGGCGGATGGGCGAATGGTTCAACGCCGGTGGAAATTTTTAGAGATTGCGCTCCAGCAAAACCTTGCCGCTGTCGGCGGAAACCAGTTGTACCGCAGCAATTTCCGAAACCTGCATCGGCGTGTTACCACTCGGCAACGCGGTGGCACCGGACATGCCGAACCACGTGGCGATCTGGTTACGGCTGCCATCGCGGCCCACCACCACCATACCCAGATTGGTCGGTGGCGCGGCAGGTCCGCTGGACCAGTCGCCGTAGCTGCAGGCCATGTCGATCCGCGTGCCCCAGCCGAAGCTGCTCAGCGCGATGGTGGCGTTGAACGGTGTGGGTGCCACGTGCTCCATGGGCAGCTGCGCGACCTGCTCCTGGCTCTGGCCCCCGCCGAAGAACTCGGGCCGGACGACGGCCACCGCACCGACGGCCAGTACCGCCGCGGCCAGGCCGGCCACCGCCGTCGTCACCCAGCGGGTCCGGCGCCGGCGCCAGCGCACCTTGGCCAGTATCGAGTCGAGCACCTCGGGCCGCAACGGCGGTTCGGGCTGCTCGGCGCCGATCTCCTGCACGTCGGCCAAATCCAGTAGACCCAACAGGGCCGGCATACCGCTGAGCTCACCGACCGCGTCGCGGCACCGGGAGCAGGTCTGTAGGTGCGCTTCGTACTCACGGCGTTCGGCGCTGGACAGCGAACCCAGCACGTACGCGGCGTCCCAGGTTGCGTACCGGTCGCCGTCAAAGGGTCCGAGAGGTTCGACAATGTGCATGCTCACCGGGTAACCCCCATTTCCTGCAGATTCAGGCGCAGCGCCCGGACCGCATAATGCAGCCTCGATTTCACCGTGCCCTCGGCGATCTGAAGCTCCGCCGCGATCTGGGCGACGCTCAACTGCCGGTAGTACGCGCGCTCGATCACGGCGCGATGGTCGACGGAGAGCTGGCTCAGGGCACCCCCGAGCAACATCCGATCCAGGGCGGTATCCACCTCGTTGGTGGCGGCCGGGTCCGTCCGGTCCTCGGCCTCCACGACCTCCGACGACGTGGTTTCGTGCCGGCGCCGAGCACTGCGCTGCTCATCGATGATGAGGTTGCGCGCGACGGTGTAGAGCCAGGCCCGCGGGGACTGGTTGGCGTCGGACACGACGTCGGGGTGGCGCCACGCCCGCAGCAACGTCTCCTGCACCACGTCCTCGGCACGCGCCGAGTCCTGTGTCAGACGCAGGGCATAGCGCCAAAGGGCGCCTGCGTGCTCGTCGTAAAGCACCCGCATCATGGCGGCCTCCGGATCGCTCATGCACCAACCTCCGTCATTGACACGAGATCAGGGGCGATCCGGTTCACCGGATCAGTCGCGTAGCAGCGTCAAGATTCGGGGTCCGTCCTCGGTGACAGCAACGGTGTGTTCCCAGTGTGCGGCACGCGAGCCGTCCTTGGTGACAACTGTCCACTCGTCTTCGAGAATGACCGTCTTCGAGGTACCCAACGTCAGCATCGGCTCGATGGCCAGCACCGAACCGGGCTCGAGGAACGGGCCCCGGCCAGGAGATCCCTCGTTGGGCAGGAACGGGTCCATGTGCATCTCTTGACCGATGCCGTGCCCGCCGTAGCCTGCGACGATGCCGAACTTGCGGTCGTAACGGGCGGACGCCGCGTGGGTCCCCCGCTCGATGGCGTGCGAGACGTCGGTCAGCCGGTTACCGGGGACCATGGCGGCGATGCCGGCCTCCATGGACTCGCGGGTGGCGTCGGACAGCTTCTGGTCGGCGTCGATCAGCGGACCGACACCGAACGTCACGGCCGAGTCGCCGTGCCAGTTGTCCAGAATGGCGCCGCAGTCGATCGAGACCAGGTCACCGCTGACGAGCACCTCGTCGGCAGTCGGAATCCCGTGCACCACGCGGTCGTTGACCGACGCGCAGATGGTCGCCGGGAAGCCGTGATAGCCCAGGAACGACGGGATGCCGCCACCATCGCGGATGACGGACTCGGCGATCTGGTCCAGCTCGAGAGTGGACATCCCGGGCGCGGCGGCGTCACGAACCGCTTTCAGCGCTGCCGCCACCAGCGAACCGGCAGCCGCCATCGCGTCCAGTTCGCCGGGTGTCCGCTGCGGGACGACCTTGCGGCCGCGTCGGGGAAGACCAATCATCGATGACTACTTCAGCCGGATCGGCGGATTCAGCTGCCGAGCGCCTGCAGGGCGCGGGCGAAGACCTCGTCCAGGCTGCCGACGGCGTCGACCGAGACGAGTTCGTCCCGGTAGTAGTCCAGCAGCGGGGCGGTCTCGTCCCGGTACACCTTCATACGGTTGAGGATGACCTCTTCGGTGTCGTCGGCGCGGCCGCGGCTCTTCAACCGGGTCAGCAGCTCGGACTCCGACACGCGGAACTCCAGCACGGCGTCCAGCTTCAGGTTGCGCTTGGCCAGCATCTCCTTGAGCGCGACGGCCTGCTCGACCGAGCGGGGGAAGCCGTCGAGGATGAACCCGTCGGCAGTGTCGTCGGCGTCGAGACGGTCGTCGACCAGCGCGTTGGTCAGCTCGGCCGGGACCAGGTCGCCGGCGTCGAGGTACTTCTTGGCCTCGACACCGAGCGGGGTGCCCTTGCTGATGTTGCTACGAAACAGATCACCCGTGGAGATCTGCGGGATGCCGAACTTCTCGGCCAGCTTCTCGGCCTGAGTGCCCTTACCTGCTCCCGGCGGTCCCAGCAGAACCATTCTCATTTGAGGAACCCTTCGTAGTTGCGCTGCATCAGCTGGCTCTCGATTTGCTTCACCGTGTCCAGACCCACGCCGATCATGATCAGCACGGCCGTGCCACCGAATGGCAGGTTCTGCGCGCTGCTGCCGCCGCTCTGCAGGAACAGATTAGGCAATACCGCGATCAAACCGAGGTAAATCGAGCCCGGCAGGGTGATCCGGCTCAGGACGTACCGCAGGTAGTCCGCCGTCGGCTTGCCCGGCCGGATGCCCGGGATGAAGCCACCGAACTTCTTCATCTCGTCCGCCCGCTCATCGGGGTTGAACGTGATGGACACGTAGAAGTACGTGAAGAAGATGATCAGACCGAAGTAGATCGCGATGTAGACCGGGTCGGCCGGGTTGGTCAGGTACTTGGCGACAGCCTTGGACCACCAGCCGTTGGACGCGTTCGGGTCGCCGGCGGTGACCAGCTGGGTGATCAGGTGCGGGATGTAGATCAGCGACGACGCGAAGATGACGGGGATGACGCCGGCCTGGTTGACCTTCAGGGGCAGGTAGGTCGAGGTACCGCCGTACATCCGGCGGCCCACCATGCGCTTGGCGTACTGCACCGGGATACGGCGCTGGCCCTGCTCGACGAAGACGACACCGACGATGATGATCAGCGTTGCGGCCACGACGGAGGCGAACACGACGCCGCCGCGGCTCTCCAGGATGGACTGGCCTTCGGACGGGATGCGGGCGGCGATGCCGGCGAAGATCATCAGCGACATGCCGTTGCCGATGCCGCGCTCGGTCACGAGCTCGCCCATCCACATGACCAGGGCGGCGCCCGCGGTCATGACCAGCACGATCACGACGAGGGTGAAGATGCTCTGGTCCTGGATGATGTTCAGGGTGCAGCCCTGCAGCAGGTTGCCGCTGGCGGCCATCGCGACGATCGAGGTGCCCTGCAGAACCGCCAGCGCGATCGCGAGATAACGCGTGTACTGCGTCATCTTGGCCTGGCCGGCCTGGCCTTCCTTCTGCAGCTGCTCGAAGCGCGGGATGACCACGACCAGCAGCTGCACGATGATGCTCGCGGTGATGTAGGGCATGACGCCGACCGCCAGCACCGACAGGTGCAGCAGCGCACCGCCGGAGAACAGGTTGATCAGCGAGTAGACCTGCGCAGCGTCACCGCCGCTGACCTGCTCGATGCACTTCTGCACGTTCGGGTAGTTCACCCCGGGGGACGGCAACGCGGCACCGGCCCGATACAGGACGACTACACCCAGCGTGAAGAGGATCTTGCGTCGCAGATCGGCCGTCCGCAGGGACGAGATAAAAGCCGAAAGCACTCTTCCTCCTGCGCAGCCGAGCTCGGGCCGCGGCGTGCTGATGGGGCTGGTCAGGTCCAGCGTTTGGTTAATTCCGTGCGCGACCACAGCAGGTACCCGACCTGCCTGGACGCGCCGTCAAATCAGTCTCCGAGAATAACAGTTGCGGTCCCCGCGACCTGCATCCGCTCGGCGCCGGACCCTTCCTACCCAGCCCGGACACCTCGAAACGTGCCGCCACCCGGCATTTCTGCCGCGTTCAGGAACGGCGCGTACAGTCGCCGACAGGTTGTTACATGAGCTAACTACCGACCCGTTCACCGGGTGACCGACGACAGGAACGACGCGATGGCACGCACTGACAACGACACGTGGGACCTGGCATCGAGCGTAGGAGCGACCGCGACTCTGGTCGCCGCGGCCCGCGCTCTCGCCACCAATTCCGAAGACCCGATCATCGACGACCCGTTCGCCGCTCCCCTGGTCCGCGCCGTCGGGGTCGAGTTCTTCACCAAGCTGGTCGACGGCGCCGCCGATCCCGACCAGTCCAGCGCCGGCTACGGCCCGACCATGGCGCAGCTGACCAACGGCATGGCGGCGCGCACCCGATTCTTCGACGACTTCTTCCGGGACGCCGGCAAGGCCGGTATCCGGCAGGCCGTCATCCTGGCGGCGGGCCTCGACTCGCGCGCCTACCGCCTGGTGTGGCCGGCGGGCACCGTCGTCTACGAGATCGACCAGCCCGACGTCATCGAGTTCAAGTCCAAGACCCTGTCGGATCTGGACGCGGCACCGACCACCGAACGGCGCACGGTGGCGATCGACCTGCGCGAGGACTGGCCGGCCGCACTGCGCGCCGCCGGTCTGGACCCCACCAAGCCCACCGCGTGGATCGCCGAGGGACTGTTCGGCTACCTGCCGCCCGAAGCGCAGGACCGGTTGCTCGACCAGATTTCCGAACTGTCCGCTCCCGGTAGCCGCATGGGCGCCGAAGGCGTGCCGGCCACGCCGGACCTCGACGAGGACGCCGTGCGCGAGCGCATGAAGGCCGCATCGGAGCACTGGCGCGATCAAGGCTTCGATCTCGACTTCAGCGATCTGGTCTACCTCGGCGACCGCGCCGACGTGGACACCTACCTGCAGGGTCACGGCTGGCAGACCACCGCCGTCACCTCCAACGAACTGCTGGTCCGCAACGGCCTGCCGGCCGTCGAGGCCGACCCGAACGGCCAGCCCTCCATGGGCGAGGTCAACTACGTCACCGCAGTGCGCTGATCCTCATCTATCCCTACCGACGGACAGGACCAACCCGATGACCCGCACCGACAGCGACACCTGGGATCTGGCCTCGAGCGTGGGCGCCACCGCCACGATGGTGGCGACCGCCCGCGCCCTGGCGACGAAGGAAGCGGAGCCGCTCATCCGCGATCCGTACGCCGACCCGCTGGTGCGGGCCGTCGGGGTCGAGTTCTTCATCAAGCTGCTCGACGGGCAGATCGATCTCACCGGTGAGGTCGGGACGGCCGCCGCCATGATGACCAACCTGATGGCGGTCCGGACGAAGTTCTTCGACGACTTCTTCACTTCCGCCACCGCTGCCGGCATCCGGCAGGCCGTCATCCTGGCGGCGGGCCTCGACTCGCGCGCCTACCGGCTGGACTGGCCGGCCGGCACCGTCGTCTACGAGATCGACCAGCCCGAGGTGATCGCCGCCAAGACCGGGACCATGGCGCAGATCGGCGCCACACCGACGTGCGAACGCCGCACCGTCGCGATCGACCTGCGCGAGGACTGGCCGGCCGCGCTGCGCGCCACCGGGTTCGACCCTGCGGCGCCGACGGCCTGGATCGCCGAGGGGCTGCTGATCTATCTGCCGCCCGAGGCGCAGGACAAGCTGTTCGACAACATCACCGCGCTGTCGGCGCCCGGCAGTCGCCTGGCCACCGAATTCCACACCGACCACGGCGCCGGCATGCGTGAGCGCGGCGCGGCCATGAGCGAGCGGTGGCGCGGCGCGGGCCTCGACCTCAACCTGACCGACCTCTGGTACCAGGGCGAGCGCACCTCGGTGGTCGAGCACCTCGATGCCAGTGGCTGGAATACCACGGCCCGCCCTCGCCTTGAAGTTTTCGCCGAGTACGGCCGTCCCCTCGCCGAGACCGAAGACACGGCGGCACTGCGTAATTCACTGTCCGTGACGGCCATCAAGAACTAGGAGTTGGACCCACATGACACGAACTGACGGAGATTCCTGGGACCTGGCCTCGAGCGTCGGGGCCACCGCGACCATGGTCGCGGGGCAGCGTGCCATCGCCCACCGCGAGCAGCTGATCGACGACCCGTACGCCGAGCCGCTGGTGCGGGCCGTCGGGCTGGACTTCTTCACCAAGGCGCTCGACGGCGAGATCGACCTGAGCGACGTCAACCCGGCCTTCACCCCGCGACGCGCGGCCGAAGGGATGACGGTCCGCACCCGCTGGTTTGACCAGCTGTTCCTCGACGCGGCCGCCACCGGCGTACGGCAGGCCGTGATCCTGGCCGCCGGTCTGGACGCGCGCGCCTACCGGCTGCCGTGGCCCGAGGGCACCGTCGTCTTCGAGGTGGACCAGCCCGAGGTCATTGAGTTCAAGTCGACGACGCTCGCGAGCCTCGGCGCCGCCCCCACCGCGACCCGGCGCACCGTCGCCGTCGACCTGCGCGACGACTGGATGCAGGCGCTGCGGGACAACGGTTTCGACCCCGAGGCGCCCACCGCGTGGATCGCCGAAGGGCTGCTCATCTACCTGCCACCGGAGGCCCAGGACCGGCTGTTCGACAACATCACCGCACTGTCGGCGCCCGGCAGCTTCGTGGCCACCGAGCAGGTCGGCGATCTGAGCTCCGCGTTCGACGACGAGCGCATGCAGCAGATGCGCGACCGGATGAAGGCCCTCGGTTCGAACATCGAGATGGCCGACCTCATCTACGAGGGCGACCGCAACCACGTCACCGATTACCTGACGAGCCTCGGCTGGGACGTCACCGCGCGGTCGGTCGAAGAGGCACACGCCGACAACGGTTTCCAGTACCCGGACGACGAACTGTCCCGGGCCTGGACCCAGCTGAAATACGTCCGCGCAGTCCTGAACCGGAAGGCTTGACCGCGATGGCCCGGACACACGGAGACAGCTGGGACCTGGCCTCGAGCGTGGGCGCGACGGCCACGCTGGTCGCGACGGGGCGGGCGATCGCCAGCACCCACGAACACGGTTTGATCGACGATCCGTTCGCGGCGCCGCTGGTGCGTGCCGTCGGGATCGAGGCGTTCACCAAGATGGTCGACGGCGAACTGGACCTGGCCGTCCTCGACGCCGTCGCCCCGGATGCGGCGGCGCGGGCGCGCGCCAACATCGACGAAATGGCCGTGCGCACAAGGTTTTTCGACGACTACTTCATGGCCGCCGTAGGCGGCGATTCGGCGGGGGTCGCCGCGTCCTCGGAAATCCGGCAGGCGGTGATCCTGGCCTCCGGGCTGGACGCGCGCGCCTACCGGCTGGCGTGGCCCGAGGGCACGGTGGTCTACGAGATCGACCAGCCCGAGGTCATCGAGTTCAAGACCCGGACCCTGGCCGGCCTCGGCGCCGAGCCGACGGCCGAACGCCGGACCGTCCCCATCGATCTGCGTGAGGATTGGCCGGCGGCGCTGCGGGCGGCGGGCTTCGACCCGAGCCGGCCGACGGCGTGGTTGGCCGAAGGCCTGCTCATCTACCTGCCGCCGGAGGCCCAGGACAAGCTGTTCGACAACATTCACGAGCTCAGTGCCCCCGGCAGCGCCGTGGCCACCGAATTCGTGCCGGGCCTCAAGGCTTTCGACGCCGACAAGGCGCGCGAGGCCGCCGCGGGATTCCAGCAGCTCGGCTTGAACATGGATATGCCGTCGCTGGTCTACCACGGCGAAAGGCACTCGGCCGCAGACTATCTGGCGGCCAAGGGCTGGCAGACGACCGGCATCGGCCGGGTGGATCTGCATGCCCGGCACGGCCTGACGGCAACGGTCCTCGGCGACGACGACCCGATGCGCGAAATCATCTACATCAGCGGCACACTCGGCTGAGTCACTAGAAGCGGTAATCCCCCAGCCAGAGCGCGCTGACCCCGGTCATCGACCGCTCGGCCTGGCCGAGGGCACCGACCAGTGACCGACCGAGCAAGGCCGCCACCGCTTCCGGCAATGACGCGGCCGCCGGTTGCGAGGAGGCCTTGGGCCGGACGTGATCGAGCAGCGACGAGCCCGGGTAGTTGACGACCTTGGCGGTCGCGTCGGGATCAAGGCCGGCCAGCACCTTGGCCCGGCGGACGGCGGTCCGCAGCCCACCGAGTTCGTCGACCAGGCCGCGTTCCAGTGCGTCGGCACCGGTCCAGATGCGGCCGCGGGCCACCTGCTCGACGGCCTCGACCGGCAGGTTGCGGCCGTCGGCGACGCGCTCGACGAAGTCGGTGTAGAAGAGGTCGGCCTCGGCCACCACGTGCGCGTGCTGCGCTTCGGTGAACGGCTGGTTCGCCGACCAGGCATCGGCATTCTCGTTGGTACGCACGGCATCCGAGCCGACACCGAGCCGTTCCTTGAGGCCCCTGGTGACGAGCTTGCCCGTCACCACGCCGATGGATCCGGTGATGGTGCCGGCGTTGGCGACGATGTGGTCGGCCGCCATCGACACGTAGTAGCCGCCCGATGCGGCGACCGCGCCCATCGACGCGACGACCGGCTTGCCCGCCTCGCGCAGCCGCGCCACCTCGCGCCAGATGGTCTCCGAACCCGTGACCGCACCTCCCGGGCTGTCCACGCGGAGCACGACGGCCGCGACGTCGTCGTCCGCAGCGGCTTCCCGCAGGGCGGCGGCGATGGTGTCGCCACCGACGCTCGACGGTCCCGGCGGGAAGGCGCTCGGGCCGCCGCGGCCACTGACGATGGGCCCGGCCATGGTGACGACGGCGATGGTCGGCTTGTGCTTGATGCCCGGCAGCGGCGGCACCTCGGGCAGCGTGTGCCCCGCGGTGGCCTTGGCGTACCGGGACAGGAACAGCCGCGGCGGCGCGTCCTTGCCGTCGGCTTCCGCTGCGCCCCCGGCCAATTCGCCGACCCGGGCATACGCCTCGTCGCGGAAACCGATGCGATCCACCAGCTTGGCCGCGACCGCGTCGTCGCGCAGCAGCGGCGCCCGGTCGACCAGGGCGTCGAGTTCGTCGGCGTCGACGCCGCGGGATTCGGCGATGGCGGTCAGCACCTGGGCGTGCAGGCTCTCGATGAGCCGGCCGTCGGCCTCGCGGTGTGGCTCGGTGTAGCGGTCCTGCGTGAACATGTTGGCCGCCGACTTGTACTCGCCGCGCGCCACGAACTGCGCCTCGATACCGGCCTTGTCGAAGGCGTCGCGCAGGAACAGCGCATTGGTCGCGAAACCCACCAGACCGACGGTGCCCGACGGCTGCATCCACACTTCCCGGAACGCCGAGGCCAGGTAGTACGACATGGTGCCCGGATAGGTCTCGGCCCAGGCGATGGACGGCTTGACGGCGCTGAACGCGGCGATGGCGTCGCGCAGCTCCTGCACCGGACCCGCTGCGGCAGCAGGTAATTGGACGCGGGCGATCAGCCCGGCGACGCGCTTGTCGTCGGCCGCGCGGTGGATGGCGGCCACGGCGTCGCGCAGCACGAGCGGCCGCGCGTTGCCCGTGACGAAGGCGATCGGGTCGAAGCCGGCGGTCTCCGGCGGCACGGCCTGCAGGTCGAGTTCCAGTACGCAGCCGTTGGGTACGCCGTGGTGACGCGCGGTGTCGACCTTGCGGACAAGGGCACGCAACTCATCAGGGCCGGGAAGACCGGGCAGGCTGGGCCGGAAAGCAAACATGATCCGAGCGTACCGACTCGCCGCCGACTGCCGAGCAGACGCAAAACTGTCCATTCCGGCGCTGAATTCGACAGTTTTACGTCTGCTCGCGGGAGAAGATCGACCCATGGTGCTCAAGGTGTCCGTCTCCCCCGATCTGGTCCGCGGCGATGCCGACGACGGCTACGGCAAGGTCGCCGACGCGTTCCGGGCCAATTTCGCGGCCGGCGGTGAGGTCGGTGCCGCGCTGTGCGTCTACCGCGACGGCCGCAAGGTCGTCGACATGTGGGGCGGCTACCGCGACGGCATCAGTAGGGCGCCGTGGCAGGCCGACACCATGGTCAACATGTTCTCGTCGACGAAAGGGGTTGCCGCCCTTGCCGTTGCGCACGCGGTGTCGAAAGGACTCTTCGACTACGACGAGCGCGTCAGCACGTACTGGCCCGAGTTCGCCGCGCAGGACAAAGGCGACGTCACTGTCCGGCAGCTGCTGGCGCACCAGGCCGGGCTGTGCGTGCTGACGCCCAATCCCCTGCTGTCCGACATCGCCGACCCGGTGCGGCTCTCCGCCATCCTCGCGGCGCAGAAACCCGCATGGAAGCCCGGCACCCGGCACGGCTACCACGCCATCACCATCGGCTGGTACGAGTCCGAGCTGATCCGTCGCACCGACGGCCGCACGCTCGGGCGTTATCTCGCCGAGGAGATCACCGGGCCGTCGGGCCTCGACCTGTACATCGGCCTGCCGGACTCGGTCGACCGCAACCGGATCGCCACACTGCACCATTGGCAGCGATACGAGTCCTTGCGGCACCTCGACGTCATGCCGGCCGGGTTCCTGATCGGCAGCCTCAACCCGCGCGGTTTGCTCGCCAGGACCGCCGCGATTCCCGCCGACATCGACCCGTATGCCGGCGACTACAACACCGACAAGGTGCGCCGCGTCGAGATCCCGTCGGCCAACGGCACCGGGACGGCCCGCGCCCTGGCCGCCCTCTACGGCGCCGCGGCGACAGGTGGGAGCGAAATAGGTTTCACCCCAGAGACTTTCGATGCGTTGATCGCACCGCCCCGCAATCCGTCAGGCGGCACGCGCGACAAGGTGATGCACGCCGAGATCGCCTACGCACTCGGCTTCTGCAAGCCCATCCCGACGTTCGCCTTCGGCTCTTCGGGAAAGGCGTTCGGCACTCCGGGATTCGGTGGTTCGTTCGGCTTCGCCGACCCGGACACCGGCGTCGGGTTCGGCTACGTCATGAACCGGCTGGGGTTCCATCTGGTCAGCGATCCCCGCGAGCTCGCGGTGCGCCAAGCCCTCTTCCGCGACGTCCTCGGCGCCCGCCCACAGAACTGACCGTTGACCCTGAAAACAGGGCGCAGAAGTGCGAGTGAGGCCCGCCCTCAGCACAGGGTCAACGCAAAAAAGAAGGGCCCCCGCCGAAGCGGAGGCCCTTCTCGTAGAGCTCTTACAGCTCGGTCGCGCTACCACCGGCAGCGGTGATCGCCTCACGGGCGCTACCGCTGAACTTGTTGGCGGTGACGTCGACCTTGACGGCCAGCTTGCCGTCGCCGAGCACCTTGACCAGGGTGTTCTTGCGAACCAGGCCAGCGGCCACCAGCTCGTCCACACCGACGGTGCCGCCCTGCGGGAACGCCTTGGCGAGGTCGCCGACGTTCACCACCGCGTACTCCGTGCGGAAGCGGTTGCGGAAGCCCTTGAGCTTCGGCAGACGCATGTGGATCGGCATCTGGCCACCCTCGAACGTCACGGGGACGTTCTTGCGGGCCTTGGTGCCCTTGGTACCACGACCAGCGGTCTTACCCTTGGAGCCCTCACCACGACCGACGCGGGTCTTGGCCTTCTTGGACCCCGCGGCCGGCTTGAGGTCGTGCAGCTTGATGACGCTCATTTACGCCTCCTCAACCGTGACGAGGTGGTTGACCACCGCGAGCAGACCACGGGTCTGCGCGTTGTCCTCGCGAACGACGGACTGGCGGATCTTGCGCAATCCCAGCGTCCGCAGGCTCTCGCGCTGCTTCCACCGGGCACCCACGGTGCCGCGCACCTGGGTGATCTTCAGTTCAGCCATGATTATGCCGATCCTTCACGCGCTGCCGAGGCGGCGAGCGCTTCTGCCTCACGCCGGGCCCGCAGCATGCCGGCCGGCGCAACATCTTCGATGGGCAGGCCACGACGGGCCGCCACTTCCTCCGGACGCTGCAGCTGCTTCAGCGCGGCAACGGTGGCGTGCACCACGTTGATCGCGTTGTCGCTGCCCAGCGACTTGGCCAGGATGTCGTGCACGCCGGCGCATTCCAGCACCGCGCGAGCCGCACCACCGGCGATCACACCGGTACCCGGGCTGGCTGGGCGCAGCATCACGACACCGGCAGCGGCCTCGCCCTGAACCGGGTGCACGATGGTGCCACCGATCAGCGGGACGCGGAAGAAGCCCTTGCGAGCCTCCTCGACACCCTTGGCGATGGCGGCCGGAACTTCCTTGGCCTTGCCGTAGCCGACGCCCACCATGCCGTGGCCGTCACCGACGATCACCAGCGCGGTGAAGCTGAAGCGCCGACCACCCTTGACCACCTTCGAAACGCGGTTGATGGTGACAACGCGCTCGATGTAGTTGCTCTTCTCACCGCGGTCATCGCCACGGCCACGGCCACCACGGTCGTCGCGACGGCCCCGGCCGTCACGGTCGCCGCGGCCACCACGGTTGTCCTGCGCCGAACCGGCGCCAGCCTGGTCGGCCATCATGCAGTCCTTCCGGTCATCTTCAAGTAAGTCATTAGAACGTCAACCCGCTTTCACGAGCGGCGTCGGCGAGCGCGGCGATCCGGCCGCCGTAGCTGTAGCCACCGCGGTCGAAGACGACCTCGGAGATGCCGGCAGCCTTGGCACGCTCGGCGATCAGCTGACCCACGCGGGTGCTGACGGCCTTCTTGTCACCGTCGACGGCACGCACGTCGGCCTCGATGGACGACGCGGCGGCCAGCGTGGTGCCGGTCAGGTCGTCGATCACCTGGACGTGGATGTGCCGCGAGGAGCGGTTGACCATCAGACGCGGACGCTCGGCGGTGCCGGCGACCTTCTTGCGCAGACGGGCGTGACGACGCAGACGCGCCACCCGACGGGTCTCAGAGATGTTCTGGCCCAACGGCTTACGCTTGTCAGTCTCAGTGTTGGCCATTGCTACTTACCTGTCTTTCCGACCTTGCGGCGGATCTGCTCACCCTCGTAGCGAATGCCCTTGCCCTTGTACGGGTCGGGGCGACGCAGGCGGCGGATGACTGCCGAGATCTGGCCGACTTTCTGCTTGTCGATGCCGGACACCGAGAACTTCGTCGGGGTCTCGACTGCGAACGTGATGCCCTCGGGGGCCTCGATCAGCACCGGGTGGCTGTAGCCGAGCGCGAACTCCAGGTTCGAGCCCTTGGCCTGCACGCGGTAACCGACGCCGAAGATTTCCATCTTGGTGGTGTAGCCCTGCGTCACACCGGTCACCAGGTTGGCGATCAGGGTGCGGGACAGTCCGTGCAGCGAGCGGTTACGACGCTCGTCGTTCGGACGGGTGACCACGACGGCACCTTCGTCGTTGCGCGACACCTCGATGGGCTCGGCAACATCGAGTGCCAGGGTGCCCTTGGGGCCCTTCACGGCGATGTTCTGGCCGTCGATGGTCACATCGACGCCGGCCGGAATGACAACCGGCTGCTTTCCAATACGCGACATGTTCTCTGCCCCCTACCAGACGTAAGCGAGGACTTCGCCGCCCACGCCCTGTCGAGCTGCCTGGCGGTCGGTGAGCAGGCCGGAGGACGTGGAGATGATCGCCACGCCCAGGCCACCCAGAACCCGCGGCAGGTTGGTGGATTTCGCGTACACCCGCAGACCGGGCTTGGACACCCGGCGGAGGCCGGCGATGCTGCGCTCGCGGCTCGGGCCGTACTTGAGGGAAACAACGAGGCTCTTGCCCACGCGGGCGTCCTCGGTGCGGTAGTCGGTGATGTAACCCTCCTTCTTGAGGATCTCGGCGATGTTCGCCTTGATCTTCGAGTGGGGCAGGGTCACCTCGTCGTGGTACGCCGAGTTGGCGTTGCGCAGACGTGTCAAGAAGTCTGCGATCGGATCCGTCATTGTCATGACAGCGTTGATCAACCTTTCTCGCTGCGGTTCCCATGCATCACGCCCGTGTCGGTCCCACCTTGCGGTGGCTCGGCACGTCACATCGTGGGCCTGCTACGAAGTGTTTTCCCATATCTGACCGAGGTCGGTCAGGGGTCGTGCATCAGTAGTACAATCCAGTTTCAGAAGGCACATACCGATCGGCCATCGGACGAAAACGCCCATGGCAACCTGCCCAGTGTAGACAATGCGCAGCTCAGGGCCAAATCCGTGCTACTCAAGGGTTTGGCGTCCACGAATGTGCAGACAGATCGCCCGAACGGCACTTTTGACGATCTCTGTGCGCGCTCGCGAAGTCGCCTCGCCACACATCGCCACGAATGTGCAAAGAGCGCGTGGATCCGCCGTTCTGGACGATCTGTGTGCACGCTCGACGAGCCGCTACCGATGCGCACCGCTGCGCGAACGGAAAAGCCGCCCCGGTCACGAGGACCGGGGCGGCTTTCTACAGCGTCATGAGACGGGCAGAGTCACCAGCTGGACTTCTGCACGCCGGGCAGCTCGCCGGCGTGGGCCATCTCCCGCAGGCAGATTCGGCACAGGCCGAACTTGCGGAACACCGAGTGCGGGCGACCGCACTTGTTGCAGCGGGTGTAGCCACGCACCGCGAACTTCGGCTTCTTGTTGGCCTTGTTGACCAGAGCCTTCTTTGCCATTGTCAGTTCTCCTTGAACGGGAAGCCCAGGGCCCGCAGCAACGCACGGCCTTCGTCGTCAGTGGTGGCCGAGGTGACGACCGTGATGTCCATGCCGCGGGGGCGGTCGATCGAGTCGACGTCGATCTCGTGGAACATCGACTGCTCGTTGAGGCCGAAGGTGTAGTTGCCGCTGCCGTCGAACTGCTTGGCCGACAGACCACGGAAGTCGCGGATACGGGGCAGTGCGATGGAGATCAGGCGGTCCAGGAACTCCCACATGCGGTCGCCACGCAGGGTGACGCGGCAGCCGATCGGCATGCCCTCACGCAGCTTGAACTGCGCGATGGACTTGCGGGCCTTGCGGATTTCCGGCTTCTGACCGGTGATCAGCGTCAGGTCGTTGACCGCGCCGTTGATCAGCTTGGCGTCGCGGGCGGCGTCACCGACACCCATGTTGACGACAACCTTGACCACGCCGGGGATCTGCATGACGTTGGCGTAATTGAATTCGTTGTTGAGCGCGTCGCGGATCTCTTCGCGGTAACGCGTCTTCAGCCGGGGCTGAGTGTTTTCCACAGTGGTCATCTCAGATGTCCTTGCCATTGCGCTTGGAGATACGGACCTTCTTGCCGCTCTCCTCATCGACGCGGTAGCCGATGCGGGTCGCGTTACCGTCGGAGTCGACCACCATCACGTTCGAAACGTGGATCGGCGCCTCCTGGGTGACGATGCCACCCGACGATGCACCACGCTCGTTCTGAGACTGCGCGGTGTGCTTCTTGATCCGGTTGACGCCCTCAACGAGCACCTTGTTGCGGGTCGGGTAGGCCTCGATGACCTTGCCCTTGGCACCCTTGTCCTTGCCGGCGATGACCAGCACGGTGTCGCCCTTGTGCACCTTCATCACAAAACCTCCGGGGCCAGCGAGACGATCTTCATGAACTTCTTCTCGCGCAGTTCGCGACCGACCGGCCCGAAGATGCGGGTACCGCGGGGGTCATTGTCGTTCTTGATGATGACGGCGGCGTTCTCGTCGAACTTGATGTAGCTGCCGTCCGGCCGGCGGCGCTCCTTGACGGTGCGCACGACGACGGCCTTGACCACGTCACCACGCTTGACGTTGCCGCCGGGGATGGCGTCCTTGACGGTCGCCACGATGATGTCGCCGATGCCGGCGTAGCGCCGCGACGAGCCACCGAGCACGCGGATGCAAAGGATTTCCTTTGCGCCCGTGTTGTCGGCGACCTTGAGTCGCGATTCCTGCTGAATCACTCGATCTCCTGACCTGGGGTTTGTATGCACGCCAGATACCGACCTGGGCGTGCGCGGTCTTGTTGTCCAAGGGCACGCAGAGTCGGCGTGTGACCGGGGTCTGCCCTGGGCAACCCCTACATAGTAGGCGAGCAGCCATAACGCTCCAAATCGCTGCTCAAATCCCCGCGAGCGTCCGTGTTTGCACACCGACACACCGCCCCAGGCGCGCATTTCGGGCACGCTCGCGCGCGACGACCGTCCGCGGTCAGTTCACCAGCAGCCAGATGGACGTGATGGTCGCTGCCAGTGCGGCAGCGACCATCACGTCGGTCTCGGACAGCCCGGTGTCAGCCCCCGATGCCCCAGCCCAGAACGCGCGACGTCAGCAGCACCAGTGCCAGTGACACCGTCGCCACCACGACCAGGCCGATCACCGCGACGACGAGCGGGCGCCAGCCGGTGCGCGCGATCTGCCGGAAGTCGGTGGAGAGGCCGACGCCGGCGAAGGTCAGCAGGAAGGCCCACTTGGAGACTGCGGCGAGGTTCGCGATCTGCCCCTTGCTCAACAGCCCCGCGGTGACGACGGCCGAGACCGCCAGGAAGCCGAGCACGAACTTCGGGAACTTCTGCCAGACGAACGCGGCCTTGGCCTTGAGGCCCGGCGCGACGACGTCGGCCTCTCCCCTGGCGGCCCAGTAGATCGCGAAGCCGAGGACGACGAATCCGATCAGCGCGTTGCGGACCGACTTCACCAGGACGGCGGTCTTGCCGGCCTCGTCGGAGAAGAGGTAGCCGGTGGCGGTGGTCTCGGCGGTGTTGTCGACGGCGAGACCGGCCCACAACCCGAACTCGTGGTCGGTCAGCCCGATGGCGTGGCCCAGCGGCGGCAGTACGAACAGCGCGACGGCACCGAGCGCCAGGATCGACGCGATCGCGTAGCTGACGTCGGAGTTGCGGGCCCGGATGGCGCCCTTGGCCGCGATGATCGCCGACACCCCGCAGATCGATGTCCCGATGGCCAGCAGCGAGCCGAGCTTGCCGGACAGGCCGAACCACCGGGCCGCGGCGATGATGATGGCGCCGGCGACGGTCATGTCGATGAGGATCTGCACCAGGCTGGTGGCGCCGAGCTTGAGGACGTCGCCGAGGACGAACCGTGCACCCAGCAGGACGATGCCGATCTTCAGCCAGAATTCGTACGTGGCGACACCAGGGCGGAAAATCCGGTGCAGGCCAACGGTATTGGTGATGATCAACCCGAAGACGATGGCCCACAGCACGTATTCGATGTCGGGCACCCGCCAGTGCTGGTGCTTGGCCAGCGCCAGCCAGCCGATCTGGGCGTATTTGCCGGCCAGGCCCACCGCCACGAGGAGCAGCAGGCCCGGGATGTAGTCGAGGAACCGACGGGCGCCCGTGGATTCGGTGTGGTCGCCCGATTCGATGTGGTCGGCGGTATCAGCCGCTTCGACGGTCATCGCGTCACCAGCCGATCTTCGGCAGGACGCCGGCCACCGCGAGCGCGGTCACGGCCAGACCCAAAATCGTTGCCCACCAATCAGTCCCGACGCGGCTCACCCAGCTCTGCGTCACCTCGGTCTCAGTCATCACGCCTCTCCCGTCACCCGATGTGGGCTCATCGTTGCGGGCGCCGCGCCGACTGCACAGGGATCTGCTCGCGCTGAATCTCTTTGCCAGGGAAAACCAGAAGGAGGTCAGCCGAGGATCGCGTGCGCCAGCCGCGTCAGCGCGCCACTGATCTGCGCGACGGACAGGCCGCGTTCGCGTTGATGCAGGAAGTTCTCGGCGGCCAACGGCGCCAACAGAACGTCCACCAGCGCGTCCGGCTCGGGCACGTCAGCCTGCACCAGCAGGGCGCGTACGTGCGCGGCCCAGAAACCGTAGGCCCCCGTGCGGTAGCGGGCGCCACCGACCTCGGCGCCGAGCGCGAGATCCACGTGCTGGTCGAGAAGGTCGACCATGGCGGTATAGAACGCCGAAAGCCGTTCGGCCGGTGCGGCTCCCGGCCCGAGCGGCGGCGCTCCCGAGATCAGTTGACGCTGCAGGGCGCGCTCATGTTCGTCGAGCAGTGCGACGGCGATGGCCGCGGTGTTCGGGTAGCGCCGATACAGCGTGCCGCGCCCGACACCGGCCGCGGTGGCGATGTGTTCCATCGTGACGCTGCGTGGGTCACGACCGGCGAAGACCTCCGCGGCCGCGGCCAGAATCCGGGCGCGGTTGCGCGCGGCGTCGGCGCGCTCCGCGCCGCCGCCCGCATTGCCCGCGTCGTCGCCGAGCAGGTCACGACCGATGTCCACCACCGCACAATAACCCACTCAGGGAATAAGTGGACACATCGTCCAGTTAGTTGCATCATCTATCCGGACACAATGTCCACTTCTGAGAGGATGGCCATGACCACGTTGCTTCACCTGGACGCCAGCGCCCGGAACCCATCGATCAGCAGGCAGCTCAGCGCCGAGTTCGCGCAGGCCTGGCGCACTGCGGCGCCCGACGGCACCTACCGCTACCGCGACGTGGCGACCGATCCGGTGCCGTTCATCGACGCCGGCTGGACCGAGATCTGCGATGCGGCACTGGCTGCCGGCGTCACCGACCTCGACGAGCTGGCTGGTTTGGCACGCACCCCTGCCCAAACCGCGGCCTGGGCCGTCGTCGAGCCATTGCTGGCCGAATTGCGGTCTGCCGACGTCGTGCTGATCGGCACACCCATGTACAACTACTCGATTCCGGCCGCCCTGAAGGCCTGGCTGGACCAGGTGACGTTTCCGCGAATGTCGTTGGCGCCGCGCCGATTCGTGGTCGCCACCGCCAGGGGCGGCGCTTACTCGCCGGGCTCACCCAAGGCGGCCTTCGACTATCAGGAGAGGTTCCTGCGTGACTTCTTCGCCGGGCATTTCGCCGTCACCGACACCGTGTTCATCAACGCCGAACTGGCCAACTCCCGCGTCGATCCCACGCTCGCCCAGTTCCGGGCCGGGCACGACGCCTCCCTGACGGCCGCGCTGGGCACTGCACGCGTGTTGGCCGCGGAGTACGCGAAATGAGCTGGCTCATCCTCGCTTTGGCCGGCGGTGTGGAGATCGCCTGGTCCCAGAGCATCAAACCGACCGACGGGTTCACCCGCCTGCTGCCGACCATCGTCTGCGTTCTGGTCGGCGCGTTGTCGGTGTATCTGTTGTCCTTGGCGATGCGGACCCTGCCGGTCGGCACCGCCTATGCGGTTTTCACCGGCATCGGCGCCGTCGGGGCCATCGCCATCGGGGTGCTGGTCCACAAGGACCCACTCAACGCCGGTCGTGCGGTGGCGTTGTCGATGATCGTCGGCGGAATCGTGTTGGCCCGCTTGACCAATCCCGAATGATGAGCGCCGCTCAGCCCAGCCGAATACCGAAGTCCCCCAGCAGGACCGGCTTGGCCGCGTCCAGCCCTTTCGAGCCGGCGGGTCCCTGCAACTGCAGCGCAACGAGGTAGTCCCCGTTGTTGGTCCACACGTGCACGATGCGGTCCGCGTAATCGCTGCCGGCGCCGGGCTTGTCGGCGAGGACGCCCATCAGCTTCTGTCCGCTGTAACCGCACAATTCGTCGGGCAGGATGCTGACGCTGTTGAACTCGTGGCCCGCGATGCGCGCATCGGCGTACTGCTGGAACGCGGCCGCGGCATCGAGCGGTGTCGGGCTGATCTTCACGGTGCCGGTCAGGCCGTCGGGGCCGGTCAGGTTCAGCGCGACGTCACCGGAAGCAGGTGCCCCCGGGCTGAATCCGTCGGGCACCGCGACGACGACGGTCGGTGCGCCGGGGGCTCCGGTGGCCGCGGTCATGGTCTGGGCGGGCGGGCCCGGCGGGTCACAGACCTGATCGCCCGCCGAGACCGGCCGTTTCGTCGTCTCGACCACGCCGTAGGCAGGCAGGTCGGGCATCTTCGACCCGGACGCCGACGTCGAAGTGGCGGACGCCGCCGGCGAACTTGCGGCCGTCGTCGTGGTGCCGCCGGATTTCGTTGTATCGGACGGCTTCTCGCCGGCCTTGCCACCGCAGGCTGCCAGCAGCAGCGCCGCCGACAACCCGACGGCGCACCGCATGTTCGTTCCGCTCATCGCAGTCCCCTAGTCCTTGCAGAACGCCTTGGCCAGCTCCTGTTCGACGTCAAGATACGGCGTACCGGAGATGTCGACGACGACTTTGGCGATGGTGCCGCCGACGAAGGGATACGGGGCCCGGTAGCGGTTCGACACCGGCTGGCCCGCATTGCGCCCGACCGCGACACCGCCACCGGCGAGCCCGAAAGTGCCAGGGTGCGCGCGGACGTCGGGGCGGGCCGCCACCACCGCATCGTCGATGCGCAGTTCGACGGTGCCGAGCGGCGTGTGACTGCCTTCGACAGTGCCGGTTCGGTCGTAGTGGACGCCGAAAACGTGCCGCCCCAAGGGCAATGGATCGAGCGCGGACACCCATTGTTCGTCCTCGCCCATGAAGTTGTAGACGTACTGAAGCCGGCCATCCTGGACGAACAGCACATGTCCACCGTGACCGGCGCCCTGCTTGAAGAGCACCCCGGCGGCAGCGGCCGATTCGACGTCGACCTCGGCCAGCACCGAGAACGACTGACCCCGCAGTTCGACGGCGGCACCGATACCCACCTCGGCGGTATCCGGGTAGTAGGTGAAGGTCTGCCGGTCCCGCATCAGGTAGGGGCGGTCGCGCAACAGCGTCTCGAACACATTGAGGTCGGCCAGCGGCAGGCCGTTGTACTTGGCGGCCTCGGCGAACCAGAGTTCTTGCATTTCAGCGAGTTTCGCCGGATTCTCCGCGGCGAGGTCATGGCACTGACTGCGGTCGGCTTCGATGTGGAACAGCTCCCAGCGATCCTTGTCGAAGTGCGACCACCCCGACGGCGTCGCAGCGTGCACGGTGTTGGCGAACCAGCCGTCGTGCCAGATGCCACGCGTGCCGAGCATCGCGTAGAACTGCGTCGTCTTACCGGTGTCGGCCGCCGAGTCTGCCAGGGCCGCTTTGAAACTCACACCTTCCAGCGGCCGCTGCGGCACCCCCCGCACCTCGGTCGGCGGCGCGATGCCCAACAGGTCGTAGACCGTCGGGGTGATGTCGGCGACGTTGACGTAGTTGTCGCGAACCTCGCCGTGTGCGGCGATTCCGTTGGGCCAGCTGATGATTGCGGTGTCGGCGATGCCACCTTCATGAGAGGCGTAACGCTTGAACAGCTTGTAGGGCGTGTTGAACGCCATCGCCCAGCCGATCGGATAGTGGTTGTAGGTGTCCGGCGAGCCCAGCGTGTCGAAGTACCGCATGCTCTCTTCGACGGTGTCGATGTAGCCGTTGAAGAATTTGTTCTCGTTGACCGAGCCGTTCGGGCCGCCTTCACCGCTGGCCCCGTTGTCCGCGATGACGACGATCAGCGTGTTGTCGAGCTGCCCGGACTCCTCCAGATAGTCGAGAATCCGGCCGATCTGCGCGTCGGTGTACGACAGGAAGCCGGCGAACACCTCGGCCATGCGGGCGAACAGCTTCTTCTCGTCGTCGCTCAGCCCGTCCCACGGCCGCACCGTGTCCTGCAGCGGCCATGGCTCACCGTTGGGCCCCTTGACGTCCAGATACGGATTCATCGGCGAGAGTTCGGTGTCGGGCGGCACGATGCCGAGGCGCTTCTGGTTCTCCAGCACCAGGTCGCGGTAGACCTCGTAGCCCATGTCGAACCTGCCGGCGTACTTGTCGGCCCACTCCTTGAACACGTGGTGCGGTGCGTGCCCGGCGCCCGGGCAGACGTAGGAGAACCAGGGCTTGTCCGGCGCGATGACCTTGGCGTCGCGGATGAACTCGATGGTCTTGTCCGCCAGGTCTTTTGACAGGTGGTAGCCCTCTTCGGGGGTGGCCGGCGGGGCGACGGGGTGGTTGTCGTACACCAGCTCCGGGTACCACTGGTCGGTCTCGCCGCCCATGAAGCCGTAGAAGCGTTCGAAGCCCCGTGACAGCGGCCAGTGCCGTTTGGTGGATGCGAGGTTCGACTCCTCCAACGGTGTCAGATGCCACTTGCCGACGCAGTAGGTGTTCCAGCCTTTCTCGGCCAGCACCTCGGACAGCAGCGCGGTCTCAAAAGGTATGCGGCCGTGGCAGTTCGGGAAGCCGTCGGTGAACTCCTCGATGGTCGCCATGCCCACCGAGGTGGCGTTGCGGCCGGTGAGCAGCGACGCCCGTGTCGGCGAGCACAACGCGGTGGTGTGGAACTGCGACAGCCGCACCCCCTTGTCGGCGATGCGGCGCATGGCCGGCATGTCGACGAGGCCGCCGAAACAGTCCCAGGTGGCGATACCGGTGTCGTCCCACACCAGGTACAGCACGTTGGGCGCGCCCGCCGGTGCGACCGGTGCCGCATAGGGTGCCCAGTCGGGCTCCGAGTCGCGGATGTCGAGTTCGATCTTGCCCTGGAATTCAGTTGCCATGACGCCTCGTCCCGGTCAGTGCCCGCCGATCCCGGCGATTTGCCCGGAGATTACACCCGGGAGCTGGGCTGCGCCCCGGATATTGACGGTCACGCACCCGGTGGTGAGTTCAGGGACGGACTGCCCTGATCGCCTCGCGTCGATTGGCCACGGCAAGCTTGCGGTAGATCGACCGTTGGTGGGTTTTCAGCGTGTTCAGCGAGACCCCCATCCGGTCGGCGATCTCCTGTGATGTCATCGCGGTGCGCAAGTGCGCCAGCACCTCGAGCTCGCGCGGAGTCAGTGCCGATGCCGATGACGCCGCCTTGGGCCGCTCGACCAGCACCAGGGCTTCGGCCAGGAACTCTTGATACGCGGTGGTCGGCAGGTGCGCCGCAAGCAACTCCCGGCTGACCCGGTCCGTGTTGTCGACGAACTGGTACCGCACCTGCTCCTCGCGCGCCAGACCGAGCACGGTCTCCAAGCCCCGATGTGCGGCGGCGGCGCGGCCCTGCTGCCAGTCGAGCAAGGCCAGCGTCAGGAGCGCGTAGACCTCGACGTTGACGGGCGCCTCGACCGCCAGCGCCTGGCGCGCCAACCGGTCCGCCAGGTCCGGGGCGGCAAGCCGACGGCACATCCCGGACAGCACCGCAGAGATCATCGGAACATGTTCGCGGCCAACGATACTGGCGGCACCCTCGAGCGCCTCCTGACGGCGGCCACGGGCCTCCGCCAAGCGGGCCCGGCTGGCGGTCTTGTAACTGTTCCACGGCACCCCGTGGGTGTCGAGGTCCGGCATCCGGCGGACGGTGGCTTCCGCGACTTCCAGGACGTTTTCCACGCCGAGCGTCGCAGCGGCGAACGCGAGCATCATCCGTCCGGTGTCCGGATACCCCACGCCCACAGTCGCACTCACCGAAACGAGGTAGTCGACGGCAACGTCCATCTCGCCACGCCAAAGGCTGATCCAGCCGGCGGTGAAGCGCTCGATGCCGTCGCCGTCGTGCGCCAGCCACAGCTCGGGTGACGGGTCGGCGACCGCCTGGGCGGACCGGAGTGCGTCGAGGGCCCTGTCGAACTCTCCCGCGTGTGCCGCGGCGAATGCCAGGTTCTGTCGGGCCCGGTGGGCCACCTCTGTCAGCCCCAGCACCGTGCATTCGTGAACGGCAGACTCCAGATACGCCGAACCGCGCGAAGGCCCTCGGCGCAATCTCGAGTCGGCCCAGCCGATGACGAAGAGCGCGCACGCGTATGCCCGCGGCGCCACCACGTCGTGGTCCGCCAGTACCGCCTCCGCACGGGCCGCGGCGGCGGCCATCGCGTCACGATCGTCAGCTACCAGGATCGTGCACAGGTCCGCGATGAACTCCAAGCGACGCGGATCGGCGTCGGCGGTTACCGCAGACCTGGCGCGGTCGAAAAGCAAAGCCGCCGTGACACTGTCGCCTGCCATCGCCCGGCATGAGGCGCGGACCATGAGGACTTCGGGTTTCTCGCCGAAAGCCTGACTCAGGCGCGCACAGGCGTCATCCAGCGCCTCCGACCGAGACTGCAGCAGCAATTCCAGCCAGTGGTCGGCGATGATCTCGAACCCGGCATGGGGATCGTCGCTGCGGATCGCGCACTCGACCGCCTCCAACGGGTACGTGGCGGCCAGCTCGACAGCGGCGATCCGGTTCAGGCGCTGCCACTCACCGGGCCGGGTGCGGCGGAGAATTTCGCGGCAGTGCCGGACGAAGATCGCGTGCCATTGGTAGAAGGCGCTCTCCCCTGCACCGAACTGTTCCACGAACAGTCCGGAGCCCACGCACTCTCGCAACAACGACACCGCGTCTGCCCGTCCGGACAACGCGACAGCGAGTCGTTCGTCGAGCCGTGCACAGACCGTAACGCTGAGCACGAAGTCGGCGAGCTCGGGCCGCAACCGCGAGAGCACGGCGGTTTCGAGGTACTCGGTGAGGTCGGCGAAGGAGGCCGACAACGGCGCACTACCCGACACCAGCATCAACCTGACGGCCGCCGGCCATCCGCCAGTGGCTGCCGAAATATCCTCGACGCCAACAGCTTCCACCGGGACGCCCGATCGACGTGCCAGCGCAGCGATGTCGTCATGAGTGAATGCGAGGTCATTGGCCCCGATCACCGCGACGTGGTCATGCACCCGAAGACGCGACCATTCAGGTCCGACCGAATCCGTGGTCGCCAGGACGAAACTGAGCCACGGCGGCCCCAGCTCGATCAGCTCGAGGACGTCGGCTTCGCGCCAGGCCGCGCGCGCCTGCTGAAAGTCGTCGATGACCACCGTCAACGGCCCGAGTGGGTCTATCTCCATCAATGCCGCCACCGCGGACGGGTACGACGACGTCTGCAGCACCTCGGCCACCTCGGCAATCTGCCGCCCCAGCCCGTCATCGCCGGCCGCACGCGCGCTGTTGCCCATCGCGGTCAGCAGACCGCGCAGCACATCGTCACGGTTGGCGACGCGCACTGTCAGCGTCAGCCAGGCAACCGAGCCCGGTTTGTTCGCCGCCCGTTGCGCGGCCCATTGCGACAACGCCACGGTCTTGCCGTAACCCGACGGCGCTGCGACGACGATCGCCCGTTTGCGCTCGCATTCCGCATCCAGCAACCGACTGATCGACCGGCGCGACAGCATGTCCGGCCGGGCGACCGGGATCGTGGCGAGATACCAGGGCACCGGCCGCATCGCAGAAGTTCCGTCCGCCGCCACCGCCCAAAAATACCGGATACAAGAATGCCGATCTATCTCACCCGAAAAGGGTGATGGCGATTGCTCGACCATTTTTTGTCGCTTCGCCGAATTCGCTGAAATTGCTCTTGGTCACGAAAACCCGTTGGCCCGTGAGGAAATCCGACGCGCCGAATTACGAGCGCCGATCGTCAGAATGGCTGCGAACAATGCAGATCTTTTCAATAATGGCGCCATGGCATCCGATATCTCACCGTCCGAGCCCGCTCCCGAATCCACCGGCCCGAAGCTGTCCCGACGCTCGATGATCGGTGGGCTGGCCGCCGCGGCCGGCGTCGCCGCGGGGTCGTCGATCATCGCGGGGTGTGACAACGACAAGAGTGGTACGGCGAGCGAGGGTGACGGCAGCGCCGCCGCCAACGATGTGATGAAGGATTTCCACGGCGAAGTCAAACTCGACATCCGGGATTCGAAGCCCGACTGGGGGCCCTGGGAGCTCAAGCACGCGCCTGACGGCGCGCCCAATGTACTGGTCGTGCTCTACGACGACACCGGGTTGGCCTCGTGGTCCCCGTACGGCGGACGGATCAACATGCCGACGATGCAGAAGTTGGCCGACAACGGCCTGATCTATTCGCAGTGGCACACCACCGCACTGTGCTCACCTACCCGCTCCTGCATGCTCACCGGCCGCAACCACCACGTGAACAACTTCGCGAACATCGCCGAGGCCACTATCGGTTTCCCCGGCGCTTCGGGCCGACTGCCTGATGAGTGCGCCACGATCGGCCAGATTCTGCAGGAGAACGGCTACAGCACCTTCTGGGTGGGCAAGGACCACAACGTCCCCGAAGAAGACCTGGCCAGCGGCGGCAGCAAGTCGCAGTGGCCGGTGCAGAAAGGGTTCGACCGGTTCTACGGATACATCGGCGGCGAGACCAACCAGTGGTACCCGGATCTGGTCGAGGACAACCGCTACATCGAACAACCGTATTCACCGGAGCAGGGCTACCATCTGTCCAAAGACCTTGCCGACCAAGCACTTCGGATGCTGCGAGACCAGCGCGCAACCAACCCGTCCAAGCCTTGGTACATGTGGTTCTGCCCCGGTGCCAACCACGCGCCGCACCACAGCCCGACCGAGTATGCGGCGAAGTACAAGGGGCAGTTCGACGACGGCTACGAGGCCTACCGCGAGTGGGTGCTGCAGCGCATGAAAGACAAGGGCATCATGCCCAAAGACACCAAGCTGACGCCCATAAATCCGCTGCCGAAAGACGTCTCGATGGCAGCAGACGAGGTGCGGCCGTGGAACACCCTGAGTCCCGACGAGAAGAAGCTGTTCTCCCGGATGGCCGAGGTGTTCGCCGGGTTCTCCGAGTACACCGACGCCCAGGTCGGCCGCATCGTGGAATACCTCGAGCAGACCGGCCAGATGGACAACACGCTGATCTTCTACTGCGCGGACAACGGCGCATCGGGCGAGGGTTCACCCAACGGGTCGGTCAACGAGAACAAGTTTTTCAACAACTACCCCGATGACCTGGCCGAGAACATGAAGATGATCGACAGCCTGGGCACGCCCGCCACCTACAACCATTATCCGACCGGCTGGGCGGTCGCGTTCTCGACCCCGTTCCAGATGTTCAAGCGCTACTCCCAGTTCTCCGGCGGCACCTGCGACCCACTGGTCATCCACTGGCCCAAGGGCATCAAGGCGAAGGGCGAGGTGCGCCACCAGTACCACCACGTCACCGACATCGTGCCCACGATCCTCGACGTGATCGGGCTGCAGATGCCCGACACCTATCGTGGTGTGCCCCAGTTCCCGCTGACCGGAGTGTCGATGAAGTACACCTTCGACGCCAAGCCGGCGGACGCCTCAAAGAAGAAGAACCAGTACTACGCGATGCTGGGCACCCGCGGGATCTGGCAGGACGGCTGGAAGGCTGCCGCCCTTCATGTTCCGTTGAGCGGCAAGGGCCACTTCGACCAGGACAAGTGGGAGCTGTTCCACGTCGACGAAGACCGCTCCGAATCAACGGATCTCGCCGACCAGCACCCGGAGAAGCTCAAAGAGCTGCAGGACGCCTGGTTCAGCGAAGCCAAGAAGAACTTCGTGCTGCCGCTGGATGACCGGACGCCGGTCGAGCTCACCAGCACCCCGCGCCCGCAGTTCGAGCCGTCGCGCGACCAGTACCTGTACTACCCCGACGCCTCACCGGTGCCCGAGTCGGTTGCGGTCAACATCCGAGGCAAGTCGTACAAGATCGACTCCAACGTCGACCTGACGCCGCGGGCCCAGGGAGTGATCTTCGCGCACGGTTCGAGGTTCGGCGGGCATGCCCTGTTCATCAAGGACAACAAGCTGTTCTACGTGTACAACTTCCTCGGGATTCCGCCCGAGCAGGTGTTCAGCTCACCGCCGCTGACGCCCGGCAAGCACAACCTCGGTATGGAGTTCATCCGGGAGACCAGCGGCACACACGGCGAATCGGTCGGTACCACAAAGCTTTACGTCGACGGCCGCGTCGTCGCTCAGGGGCCGATGCGAGCACAGATCGGTAGGTTCACCCTGGCCGGCGACGGCCTGTGTGTGGGCTTCGACAGCGGTGACAATGTGTCGAACCTCTACCAGAACCCCGGCCGATTCACCGGGGGCACCATCAACGTGGTCGCCGTCGACGTCAGCGGCAAGTCGTACGTCGACCTCGACAAGGAAGCCGCCGGCGCATTCGCGCGGGACTGAGTTGAAACAAGGTGGGGGCACCGGTTCGGCGGGTGCCCCCAAGCCCGAAATCTGTTCTCGCAATTGCCCCGAATCAGCCATCGGGGCGGCTCTACTATCGGTGAACGGACCGGGGAGGGACCTGTTGATGCTGCGGGCTTTGGCGCTGTCTTCGGCGATGATCGTCGCGCTCACCGGCTGCGGCGGAGCGTCCCAGAATGCGAGCCGGCCGACCCCTTCGGCCACGTCGACCGATGACCCGTCGTCGGTCCCGTTGACGGATGTGGTGCCGGCAGTACGTGATGCGGCCGCGTCGATGAGCGTGGTCACCCATGTCTCCCGTTCGGGCGTCAACGACGGTGGCACTCACGTCTCGACGTCCATCTTCGTACCCAAGAGCAATCCGCCTGCCGGCGGCTACCCCATCGTCGCGCTGGCGCACCAGACGACCGGTCTGTCGCCAGAGTGCGCCCCGTCGCAGTCGGACACCCTGCTCGGCCTGGCGCCCACGGTGGCGGCGCTGTTGCGCGCCGGGTACGTCGTGACGGTGCCCGACTATCAGGGTCTCGGTAAACCGGCCGTCACCGACGACGAATACAACCACTACTACCCGTATCTCGACTCGGCGACAGCCGGTTACAACGTCATCGACGCGGTCCGCGCCACGCATGCCACGGTGCCGCAGACGTCGACGTCATGGGTGGCCCTCGGTTTCCGCGAAGGCGGGCAGGCCGCGTGGGCCGCCAACGAATTGACCGACGGCTACGGCAGCGACCTCAAGTTCCTTGGTTCTGCGAGCATTTCACCCATCTCCGAGGTCAACGGACTGGCCGACGCGGCGCAGAACGGCACGCTGAGCGATGCGCAGAAGATCGTCTACATCCGCTATCTGGCAGCCATTGGCCGCGAATACCAGTACGACATCGAACTCGATGACTACCGGCGCGGTGCCGCCGGTCAGCAGTGGGACGCGATGCTCAGCTGCCGGCCCGATGCACCCGCCGTGCCGGCGCAGATCACCGCGGCGGATCTCCGGCCCGCGGATGAAAAGGCACTGGCCGCGCTCCGCGCCTATCTGAAGAAGACCAATTTGCCGCAGGGCCCGGCGCTGGCCCCGATGCTCGTCATCTACAGCGACGCCGATCCGGTGAGCCCCGCGGCGTGGACCGACCGTGCCCTCGACGCGGCCTGCAAGATGGGCGACGCCGTCGCCATCCAGAAGCGGCCCGGTCCGCAGGCCGATCCGCTTGCGGCACTGGACTGGATCGGTGACCGGTTCGCCGGCGCGCCCGCCCCCGACGACTGTGGGGTCCGGAAGTGATGAATCTGTCGCTGACCCACGGTCTGATCCCCATCACACTGCAGTTGCTGGCGCTCATCGCCATCGCTGTCGCGGTCGGCCGGCACCGGTCGAAGAAATGGCTGAAACGTGCACTGCCGGCCGCGGTCCTGACGGGACTGGGCCTCGCCGCCGGAATGCGCCTGTTCGTCAAGGATCGGGGCTGGTCGGTCGACGCGGTGTCCTACCAATCCGTCTTCTGGGTCTTCATGACCGGATTCGCACTGGCGCTCGCCGTCGCGGGTTGGCGGGGTAGCAAGTGGGCTCGGCGGCTGGTGTCGGTTCTTTCGGTCCTGCTCGCCGTGGTGTGCGGCTTCGCTGCGCTCAATACCGCAACTGGCTACTTCCCCACCGTCAAGGTCGCGATGAGCCGCCTGAGCGACGCCAAACCCAAGCAGTGGATCGATGAGGGGCAACTGGCCGACCTGATCAAGAGCGGTGAACAGCCGGTCCGCGGCACGGTGGTCCAAGTCGATATCCCCAGTGACGCATCGGGTTTCGATCATCGAACCGAGTTGGTGTATCTACCTCCGGCGTGGTTCGCGAGCAACCCGCCGCCGCAACTCCCCACCGTGATGATGCTCGGCGCCGAGTTCAGTCACCCCAACGACTGGCTGGAATCGGGCGGCGCCCTCAAGACTCTCGACGACTACGCGGCGCTGCATTACGGCACCACGCCGGTCATGGTGTTTCCGGACACCAGCGGCAAGTTCGACAACGACACCGAGTGCGTCAACGGGCCGCGCGGGAACGCTGCCGATCATCTGACCAAAGATGTGGTGCCGTTTGTGATCTCGCACTTCAACGTCAGCCCCAAGGCCGCCAACTGGGGTCTCGTGGGTTGGTCGTCCGGCGGTACCTGCGCCCTGGTCACCGCGGTTCGCAACCCGGACATGTTCACCGCGTTCGTCGCACTCGACGGCCAGTTGGGTCCCAACACCGGCACCAAACCACAGACCATCGGCCGGCTGTACGGTGGCGACGCAGCCGCGTGGGCGGCTTTCGACCCGCAGACCGTGGTGACCAAACACGGCCGCTACGAACACATGTCGGCCTGGCTGGGGGTCTCGGGCGACGTCCCCACGGTGCACCACGCAGCCGGCGACACGTCACCGGATCCCGGTTCGATCGAGACGTGGGATCTGTACAACGACGACCGCGAACCAAACGCCAAGAAACTGTGCGCCTTCCTCAGCGGCTACCACGTCGAATGCTCTGTGGTCGGTTATCCGGATGAGCACGACTTCGAATCTGCCGGAATCGCTTTCGCGAAGGCACTCCCCTGGCTGGCCCATCAGGTCGGAACCCCACAGGCGCGGCAGCGGTCGCTGCCCGGCGCGGACGACAACTGACGGGTCAGCCGGTGATCGACACCGGATCGTTGACCCGGTACAACCGCCAAACCGGTTGATCCTTACCGGCGTTCGGCACTTCCAGCTCCAGCGTCGCAACGTCGGATCCGGTCTCGTAGAGCGCGGGATACCGCTGATTGAGCGCGTCGGCGGCGCCCCGGCCCTTGTTCGGCACCGCGAGCATGTAACGCACCCGATTTGCCGTCGGATCATTCAGCATCGCGACGAAATCGGGATCGGATGGCACCACGAACCGTTTGGGATGTCGCGATGCCACGATGATCGCGAACGCGTACACCGGATCGGCCAGGATGGAGCCGTCGGGCAGGTCGATCCGGTCCAGATAGCGCGCGATATCGCGCTCGGTCGAGAACGTCGCCGCCAATCGGCGCTGGTCGAGATTGCGTTGGCCGCTCGCATTCGGGCCGGCGAACAGTGCACCCATCCCGTACTCCTGCGGCGCATATTTCGCCGAGGTCATCCCCCAGCCCGCAACCGGCAGACTCGCCGCCAACAACAACGCCGACAGGACATACGCCCACGTTCGCTTCTTCCCCGCTGCCAACGATGGATCCGCTTCCCGCACCGCATAATTGCCGAGCCGCACCGGGGTCCGCAGCCGCCCGTTACGCACACAGAAGAACGCGATGGTCGCGGCGAACGGGATCGCCGCGATGTAGAACCGCAGAAACGGAAACGTCGCGCCCTTGGAGAAGGTGTAGGCCTGGAAGCCCAGCACAGCGCCGAACAAGGTGACCGGGGCGACCAGCATGGTCCAGTATGTCCGGCCCCAACGCGCCACGACCGCCCAGATGAGCAAGGGGCCCAACGTGACCGACAGCAAGGTGATGGACGTCAGCGAATACAGCAGCGCCTCGAGTTTCGGCGGTGCAGAGCCCGCCCCTTCCTGCGCCAGGATCGATGAATTGCCGTACTGCGAACTGAACTGCGCGAACGCCAATCCGGTGATCAGCCAGCTCGCCACCGCCCAGCCGACGAACGCCAACGTGCCCGGGCCACTCACCAGAATCATGTCAAGCAGGGCCCGCTTGAACCGGGGCGATTTCCGCGCCCGCAGGTAGGTCGTCCCGACCACCAGGAACCCGGCCACCGCGATCACGGCGACAGCGTCGTATCTGGTCAGGTACGCCAGTCCCATCGCCACACCGCCCGCGGCAATCAGATGGTGGACGTCGTCGTCGACCATCCACATGATCAGCCGGCGCGTCGCCCAGACGATGAAGAAGATGAACGGCGCCTCGCTCATGCCGTTGGAGCCGTAGAAGACGATCATCGGGTTCAAGGCGAACAATGCGGCCACGGTCAGGACGAACCAGCGTGCGAGCCCGCGGTCCATGCCGATACCCAGAATCTGGACCACGGCGCCGGCCATGAACGTCGCCGACATCAGCGTGCCCGAGAACGCGCGTTCGGCCATGGGCGGCCAGATATTGCCCAGCGCCACCAGCGGAATCTGCAGTGCCGCGGTCAATGGCGTGAAGATGAAGCCGATCGCCGCGACGTGCGGAGAACGACTGAACAGCACACTCTGCGCAGCTTCCACTCGCGCGAGGGAGTCGCCGATGATGAATCCGTGGCGCACCTGCAGCCAGTACCCGACCGACACGTAGCAGGCGAAGCTGAGTACGAACGCGAACCACCGGACACGGCTGTCCGACAGCGACCGGCCGCTCACTCGGGGACCGCCGCATCCTTGCCGGCGTCAACCGCAACATCGGTCAACCCATGGAAGGTCTTCTCCCAGTACGACGGATTGCGGATCAGCTGATACGCCCCCTTGGCTGCCGCCACGCTCATCATCAGCCAGAACAGCGGCACAGTCAGCGCCGGCCACAACAGATCCGACCGGTCGTCCTCGCGCAGCGAGATCAGGCTCATGTAGATGGTGGCGATATTGCCGATCGACAACGCCACCAGCGCGGGAAAGTAGATGTACCAAGGGAACACGGCTTCGATCGCGGCCGGCTGCCCGAGGAACCAAAGCACCGTGATGAACCAGAACAGCAGGTTGAGCACCGCGATGATCGGCGTACCGAACAGCACGACATTGAACCGGACGAAATTGCGGAAACCCAAGGTCCGGAACAGCTTCACCGGCCGGCGCATCTGCACCAGCCAGGTCTGCAGGTAGCCCTTCAGCCATCGCGACCGCTGCCGCACCCAGTTGATCGGATCGCTGTTGGCCTCTTCCAGCGTCACCGAATCCACGACAGCGGTCTGGTAACCCGACGCCGCGATCCGCAGGCCCAGGTCGGCATCTTCGGTGACATTGTGCGGATCCCAGGCGCCGATGGTGTCCAGTACCCGGTGCATCAGGTGATTCGAGGTGCCGCCCAACGGAATCGGCGAGTTGGTCCGCATCAATCCGGGCAGCAGATAGCCGAACCACAGCCCGTACTCCGCGGTGAACCAGCCGGTCAGCATGTTCTGGTGGCCGTTGTAATAGGCCAGTTTGGCCTGCACACAGGCGGTGTTCTCGGGTAACTGATCGAAAGCGGCCACCACCCTGCGCAATTGGAGCGGCTCCGGAACATCCTCGGCGTCATAGATGGTGACGATCTCACCGGTGGCGAACTGCAGGCCGTAGTTGCACGCCTTGGGTTTGGTCCTGGGTTCGGCCGGCGGCACCAGCAGAATGCTCACGTAGTCGATGTCTGCGCAACCCTTCGCCGCGGCGATGGTGACATCGTCGTCGGCCTCCAGCAACAGCAGCACCTGGAGCTTGTCGCGCGGATACTCCAGTGCCGCCATGGAACCCACCAGGTGTGCCACCACCTCGGGCTCGTTGTAGGCCGGCACCAGAATCGTGTAGTCCGGCAGATCGGCGTCGGGAATCGCGCGGGCCACCTCGTCGGGGATCACGATCGCGCGTGACGCCAGTCCGGCCCGGAAGGTCAGCATCCGGTCGACCATCGACACGACGTAGGCCGCCGTGCACAACCCGACGAATGTCACCGCGGTCGCCTTGGGAAACAGGACCGCGGCGACCACCGTCAACCCGAGCAGCACCCACAGCGCGCGTTTCTGCCAGCCCAGCACCGCGACCGAGGCCGACCGGACCGGATCGTCGTCCCGGAGGCCGTTGACGGCCCGGTGCAGGGCCCGCTGCTTCTCTTCCTCGGTGACGGTGTCGACCGAGAGGACGGGCCTGCCGTCATATTTCGTCTTCATCGGGCGCCCGCCGATGAAGCAAGTTGAGCGACAACCAGTTTCCGTGACACCTCGGTCAGCATCTCGAGGTCCTTGAACTGCGCGTTGGCGTTGGTCACGGCCGCGTTGCCCCGGAACAGCACATTCACGATCGACCTGAGTACCGCGGGAATCGAATGGCCGGGCTCCGGCACCGGAGCGGTGTCGTCGTGGTTGTCGACGGCGAAGACCATCACCCGCTGGGCCGAGGTCCCGGCCCGCCAGGTCCACATCACGATGTTCCACGTGACCAGGGATCCGTCATCGGTGATCGAATACGCCTGAGCCAGCACACCTGAGCCGAGATCGACGATCCGCGGCGCGCTCATCCTGGCTCGCGGCAACGGATAGAGCGTGAGGCTCGGATAGACGTTGAGTGTCTCCGGCCGATCCGTCGACACCACGTCGATCCAGACCCGCCTTGGTGCAGAACGCTTGTCCCACTTCAGATTTCCTGAATCGGCCACGATCGTCTGCCGGATGAAGCGGCTGTCGTCGCCGTACAGGCCGGCAACCTTCGGGTATTCGTGCACATCCGTCTGGTGCCAGCCGGCCGGGACTACCAACGGCCGGCCGAAAGACGCATCCGACAGCGCCATCTCGCTCGGCCGGATCTCGATGGGCAGACGGACGAACGACAACAGCACGGCCACCGCAGCTACCATCGGAACGGCCAGCCACGCTTGTCGGGTGGCCAACGGTTCCACTCGGCTCTCGACGAATCGGACCGACTCCGTCTGCCGGGCGTAGATGAACATGGCTGCTGCTGTCCCGACCAGGGCTGTCGTCGCCGGAATGGTCTGGTACAGGAACAGTGGAGCGGTCGGTACCACCAACGTCATCACCGTCGCGACGGCGACGGTCACCACGAGTGCGCCTGCCGCCCCGATCATTCCGCGGCGCGGGGTGCGTCTGGTGCAGATCCAGGCCGCCCACATGGTGATCGGGACGGCGGCCACGGCATCGGCCCACCGGGTGTTGCCCAACAGCACGACCAATGCGTGATACGGCAGTGGCATGACCAGCGCCGGCATCGCCCACACCCACGCGTAGCGGATGATGGGGCGCAGTCCGAACATCACGATGGCGCTGCCCAGCACGAACAGCCACAACGCGACAAGATCCAGCCGCAACAGTGGGTAGTACAACGAGTAACGCGGTAGCAGTACGCCGTGCATCAGCAGCGCCATCCCCAGGACCATGGCGCCGGCGATGATGTCGGTCTGCCGGTCGTGGATGGGCAACTCGTGACGTTCGCGGCGGGCGATGCCGACCGCGGCGAGCACGCACGCGGCGAACAGCATCCAGATGTAGCCGTTGAGGCTCTCGCCCCGGGTGGCCCGCGCCAATTCCGCCAAGCTCCGGTGAAACGCCAGCCCGGTCATCGCGCCGATGAAAGCCCAACGCAGCACCAACCGGCCCACCGGCCCGCGCGCCCAGGAGCCCAACCGCGACGGTTCCCACTCGGCGGATTCCGGGGCCGCCGGCGCCGGGGCGGTCACGTCAGTCGGCCTTCTTGCGGCGGCGCACCAGCGCCAGGCCCAGCGCCGCGGCGCCCGCTGCCACCACCCCACCACCGAGCCACAGCGCCCACGCCGGCAGGCCCGGAGACGGGGCCTGCGCCTGCGTCGGGTCGGGTTTGACCAATACCGGGTCATGGCCCGGCATCGCCACCAGTGCCATGCCGTCCAGCGCCGACCAGGTCTGGTTATCCCGCCCGAGCCAGCTCAACAACGAATCCAGTTGGGCGGCATCACCGTTCGATGTCGCGACCAACAGCACCCGGCCGCCGTGGTAAAGCGTCTGCAGCGAGCCGAAGCGCTGCGCCGGGTCCAGCGTCAACGTGGCCGGTCCTCCCGCGCCGTCGCTGGCCGCAACTGTGATGGGCCCCTGTGCACCGGCCGATACCGGCAATGTGAGGTCGTTCTGATCCCAGCCGTCCGCCGCAATCAGCAGAGCCGGTTGCGCGGCGGAGAGGGCCTGCGGGAACGGCACCACCTCCAGGTCCAGGGGACGTGCGCTCAGCCGCTGCAAGCCGGCCACGATCTCGACGGCGCGCGCGGTGTCGGCAAAGGCGTTGCCGCCCTTCATGCCGACCAGCACCCGCGGCATCAGCGCCTGCGGCAAGGACTGAAAGCCCAGCGGGACAGGTGGATCGGCCAGTCCGCTCTGCACCTCGGTGGCACCGTCGATGGTCAGTGTGATCGGCTGGTACTCCCCGCATCGCCCGGTGTTGCCGGTCGCTTCGATCGCGACATTTAGATCGGTGAATCTGGTCAGCATTCGGTCGGGAATGTCGATCCAGCGATCGATGGTGCCGGTGTTGTCCGTCGCCCAGCGCACCAGGTTGTTGCCGCCGACGCCGACGGTGACCTGTCCGCCGAGATTCGACGGCAGCGGCGTGTACGAACCCTGCAGATGCACTCGGACGCCCCGCACTGCGCGGCCGATCCGGGTCTGATCCAGTGGGATCACCACCCGCGGGTTGGTCAGCGCCGTCGCGTTCACGCCCGGCTGCCCCAGGTCGCGGATGGTGGTGAGGTCCGGAACCAACTGGGCGACCGGAACCAGAGGCCCGGCAACGGCTTTCGAACTCAACGCCAGAGTCCACAGCTTGCTGGTCATCAGTCGGATCTGATTACTGATCGCGCCGGAGGGGCCGGTGATCAACAGCGATGGGAAGCCAGGCCCCGGTTGCAGCACAACACCGGTGTCCTTGCCCTCGCGGATCACGATCTGCCGTTCGAACGGTGCGGCTGCTGCCGGCGGTACGGTCGATCCGTCCAGGGTTCGCAGGGTGATCCTCGTCTGCTGCCTGCCGTAATGCGCGGCGATCAACGCCGTCAGCTTGACCGCGGAATCCGACTCGACCGAGCTCGGCGCACTCGGAATGAATACGGTCAGCTGTTGCAGCACCGGTGGCAGGAACTCGCCGACCGCCCGCGGTGGTGCTTCGGCACCCGCGAATGCCAGACCGATATCGTTCAGGCGCAACGGATTTGCCGGATCGAAAACGCAATTGTCCTGCGGTGGCGTCAGATTCACATGCAGCCGGATGGTCGCCGAGTTGTCGACGATCCGCACACCGGCCAGCGGGATGCTGATGGGTGCCCGGTCCGCCGTCGGCAGCGGGACACGGGCGATGGTCCGATCATCCTGGATGACGGTGACCACGCCACTGAGCAGGTTCGGCGGTGCGTCGACAAAACCGTTCAGCGCCACCGGCACCAGCCCAGCCGGCACCGGCAACGTCAGCGTCGTGTCCGCCTGCAGGCCGTAAAAGGCCAGGGATCGGCCAAATCCCAGTGAATCCAACGACAGTGACGCAGCATTCGACGTCCCGCCCGGAGCATCCCCGGGGGCCGCGTGCACGACGGCCGCCCCGCCCAAACCCAGCGCCAATACCGATAAACCGCTTATCAGAATCCTCGACAAACGAATCAGCACCGAATTCATAGTTGGAGAGTATTAGGAAAGCGGGGCGGAATCTGATCAATCCGGCGTAATCGCTGCGGTCCCATGGAATTCGAATCGCCCCTCACCCGATTCGGATGAGGGACGTGGTCAATTAGCGAGCAGACGCAGAACTGTCCATTTCAGCAGGGAGTCGACAGTTTTGCGCCTGCTCGGGAAATAACCGGGCGACCCATCTCTTGTCAGGGCAGCACCACCCGTCCCACCATGTCACCGGGCGGAGTATGAGCCGCACGTTCCACCGGTTCGACCGTCAGACCCAGCGCCGTGGCCCGCCCGATGTCCGAAACCATGACCGTGCGCGTCTCCCGGATCGGCGGACCCGACTGCACCGGAACACCGTCCTTCATCAGCCACACCTGGTACGCCATGCCCGACGGGGGCGGCGCGGCGCCATCGAACATCACCATGCCGTCCCCGCGCGTCCGCGAGTACACGACGGTCGCGGTACCACCGGGACGCAGGGCGGTGGAGACGCTGCGGACGTCCGGCGCTGTGATCACCTGTTCGGCGACCGGCGGCGCGGGCGGCGGCCGCAACATCCAGCCCGCGGCGAACGCGCTGCCGACCACGGCGAGTATCGCGGCCGCCGCCAGAACCGCTTTGCGCCAACGATGTTCGCGGACCTGACTCCGGTTGCTGCGCAGAACAGCATCTCGCAGCGCCGCCGGTGGCGGCACGGCCGTGGCGTCCGACAGTGTCCCGAGGGCCTCCCGAGCCTCGGCCACCTGAGCCCGGAATGCCGCCACCACCGGCTGGGGTGACTCAGCCAATCGCCGGTCGATCTCCGCGCGCTCGGCATCGGAGACCGCGTCGAGCGCGTACGGCACGGCCAGCTCCAGCAGTTCGAATTCCGACGGATCGCTCATGACTCCCCCAGACAATCACGCAGCTTGCGCAGCGCATCGCGCATCCGCGTTTTGACCGTGCCGAGACTCGTGGACAGCCGATCGGAGACCTCCACGTACGTCAGACCGTCGTAGTAGGCCAATTCGATCGCCTCACGCTGCGCGCCGGTGAGCGTGCCGAGGCAGCCCACCACCCGACGGCGATCGTCGCCCCGCACCGCCGCCTCGGCCACCACATCCGACGGCCTCTCGAGATGCGTTGTGCCGTAGTCCCATTCACGCCGAGTACCCGCGACCTCCGCACGTACCCGATCGACCGCCCGACGATGCGCCAACGTCATCAGCCAGGCCAGCGCCGAACCCTCGGCGGAGTCGTAAGCGGAAGCCGAGCGCCACACCTGCGCGTACACCTCCTGCGTCGTCTCCTCGCTGTAGCCGGGGTCCCGCAGCACCCGCAGGATCAGGCCGAACACCCGGGCGCAGGTCGCGTCGTAGAACGACGCGAACGCGTCGTCGTCCCCGTCGGCGACGCGGCGCAACAGGGCACCGAGATCGGGGGCATGCTCGGACGATGCGGCCATCGTCGAGCAGCCTAGCGGCATCGGTCAGTGCTTGGCCTGGGCGAGCAGCTCACGGATCATGCCCTCGGTGACGTCGTAGTCGCCCTCGCCGAACTTGAGATGGCGCACGACGCCCGCGGCGTCGATCAGGTAGCCGGCCGGCCAGTACTGGTTCTGGTAGTTGTGCCAGGTGTCATATGAGTTGTCCAGGGCGACCGGGTATTTGATGTGCAGGTCGGCGGCACCCTTGATGACGCCGGCACGGTCGTGCTCGAACTGGTATTCCGGCGTGTGCACGCCGATCACGGTGAAGCCCTGGTCCTTGTAACGGTCATACCAACCGGTGATGTGCTCGATCGCACGCTGGCAGTTGATGCAGGTGTAGGTCCAGAAGTCGACGAGAACCACCTTGCCGCGCAAGGCTTTCAGATCGAGTGGCGCATCACCGGGGGTGTTGAACCAGCTGTCGATACCGACGATGTCCGGGGCGGTGCCGCAGTCCTGCAGGACACTCGCACCCTCGGCACAATTCGACAAGCCGACGCCGGCGGGCGCGATGCGCGCCTGCAACGTCGCGGTGTAGTCGGGAATCTTCCGCTGCACCGTGGCGGGCAGATTCAGCGCCAACGCCACCGCGGCGACCAGCGTGACCACTCCGGCAGCAACCCGGACCTGCCGCTGTCGCTGCTGAAATGCCTTGACGCGCTCGGCAACTCGCTGTCCGCCCAGAGCGAACAGCAGCAACGGCAGTGCGGTACCGACGGCGAACGACGCGGTCAGCGCGACGGTGTCCAGCCCGATGTTGCCGGTCGCCCCGGCCACCACGATGGCCGCCAGCACGGGTCCCGCGCACGGGGCGTAGAGCACGCCCAGTGCCAGCCCGAGGCCGAAACCCTTACGGCTGCCGGCAATGTCGCGTTGCGGCAGGCGCGCGAACGGCGCTTCCAGCAGGCGCTCGACGCGCGGGAAGATCAGCCCGACACCGATGGCCGTGAGCGTCAGTAGGCCGGCCCAGCGGATGATGTCGGCCGGCAGGTGCAACTGTTGCAGCACGACGGTCCCGACGAGGGTCACCACGCTGAAACTCAGGACGAGTCCGGCGATCACCAGGTAGGGGCGGCGATTGGTGCCGGAGAACAGGACCACGGGCAGGACGGGCAGGATGCACGGTGAGATGCCGGTGATCAGTCCGCCGAGGAATCCGATGAGGACGAGTGTGTGCATGCCCCGTATTCGGAGCCGGCGCCGATCCGGATTGGATTGCCGCCCTGGAATTTCCCGCCAAATGCAAAACTGCCCCTCTCCCGAAGGAGAGGGGCAGTTCTATGCACGTGCGAAGGCCTACTTGGCCTTCTCGAGCACCTCGACCAGCCGCCAGCGCTTGCTGGCCGACAGCGGACGGGTCTCCATCAGCGAGACGCGGTCGCCGATACCGGCGTCGCCGTTCTCGTCGTGCGCCTTGACCTTCTTGGTGGTCCGGATGATCTTCCCGTAGAGCGGGTGCATCTTGCGATCTTCCAGCTCGACCACGATGGTCTTCTGCATCTTGTCCGACACCACGTAGCCGATGGCGGTCTTGCGGCTACCGCGCTCGGTCTCGGTGGCCGGCGTGTGCTTGGGGCCCTTAGTTTCTGCCATGACTAATCCTTACCAACCGGCCCGGACGCCAGGCCCAACTCACGTTCGCGCAGGATCGTGTAGACCCGCGCGATCTCCTGCCGCACGGTGCGCAGCCGGCGGTTGTTCGACAGCTGACCGGTGGCCATCTGGAAGCGAAGGTTGAACAGCTCTTCCTTCGACTCGCGCAGACGCGTGGTCAGCTCTTCCTCGGTGAGCTCACGCAGTTCACCAGGCGTAACTCCAACTGCCATCAGAACTGCTCCTCTCGAGTCACGATGCGTGCCTTGATCGGCAGCTTGTGGATGGCGCGGGTCAGCGCCTCCCGGGCGATCTTCTCGTCGGGGTAGCTGAGCTCGAAGAGCACGCGACCCGGCTTGACGTTGGCGACCCACCACTCCGGCGAACCCTTACCGGAACCCATGCGGGTTTCGGCAGGCTTCTTGGTCAGCGGGCGGTCCGGGAAGATGTTGATCCAGACCTTGCCGCCACGCTTGATGTGCCGGTTGATGGCGATACGAGCGGACTCGATCTGCCGGTTGGTGATGTAGGCATGGCCCAGGGCCTGGATGCCGTAGTCACCGAAGCTGACCGAGGTGCCGCCGCTGGCGATACCGCGCTGCTCCGGGTGGTGCTGCTTGCGGTGCTTGACCTTGCGGGGAATCAGCATGCTTAGCTCTCCGTTGCTTCCGACGGCGCATCGCCGGCGGGGGCCTCAACAGCGACGTCCACAGCGCGGCCGGCCTCGGTGCTGGTCGCCGTGGTGCCCGACGAACCGCTGCGACGCGGACGGGTACCGGACGGACGATCCCGACGGGGACGGTCGGCGGCGGGAGCGGCGGCGGCGAGCTCACGCTTGCCACCGACGATGTCGCCCTTGTAGATCCACACCTTCACGCCGATACGGCCGAATGTGGTCTTGGCCTCGTACAGGCCGTAATCGATGTCGGCGCGCAGCGTGTGAAGCGGCACGCGACCTTCGCGGTAGAACTCCGAGCGGCTCATCTCAGCACCGCCGAGGCGGCCCGAGCACTGCACCCGGATGCCCTTGACGTTCGGCTGACGCATGGCCGACTGGATGGCCTTGCGCATGGCGCGACGGAACGCGACACGGTTGCTCAGCTGCTCGGCGACGCCCTGCGCCACCAGCTGGGCCACGCCCTCGGGGCTCTTGACCTCGAGGATGTTCAGCTGAACCTGCTTGCCGGTCAGCTTCTCCAGGTCGGCGCGGATGCGGTCGGCCTCGGTGCCACGGCGACCGATGACGATGCCCGGACGTGCGGTGTGGATGTCCACCCGGACGCGGTCACGCGTGCGCTCGATCTGCACGTCGGCGATGCCGGCGCGCTCCAGGCCGGTGGCCAGCAGCTTGCGGATGGCGACGTCTTCCTTGACGTAGTCCGCGTACTGCTTGTCGGCGTACCAACGGGACTTCCATTCGGTGGTGATACCGAGGCGGAAGCCGTGCGGGTTGATTTTCTGGCCCACTACTCCGAGCCTCCCTTCGTCTCGGTCTTGGCAGCGGCGGCCTTGCTGCCCTGGGCACGACGAGCGCGCGCGGCACCGGCCGAAGCAGCCTTCGAGCCCTTGTCCTTCGCGGGACGGCTCTCGACGACCACGGTGATGTGGCTGGTGCGCTTGCGGATCCGGTACGCACGCCCCTGGGCGCGCGGCCGGATGCGCTTGGCGGTCGGGCCCTCGTCGGCGAAGACCGTGGCGACCACGAGGGTCGTCGGGTCCAGGCCCTCGTTGTTCTGCGCGTTGGCGGCAGCGCTGGCGATCACCTTGGCGACCGGCTCGCTGGCAGCCTGCGGTGCCCACCGCAGGATGTCGAGCGCCTCTTCGACGCTCTTGCCACGGACCAGGTCGATGACCCGGCGGGCCTTGCTCGCCGACACACGCACGAAGCGCGCCTTGGCGCTCGCGGACGGGTATTCAGTAACGGTAGTCATTAGCGGCGCTTGCTCTTCCGGTCGTCCTTGATGTGACCCTTGAAGGTCCGCGTCGGGGCGAACTCGCCGAGCTTGTGCCCGACCATCGCTTCGCTGACGAACACCGGCACGTGCTTGCGACCGTCGTGGACGGCGAAGGTGTGACCGATGAAGTCGGGGATGATGGTCGACCGACGGGACCAGGTCTTGATGACCTGCTTGGTGTTCTTCTCGTTCTGCGCGTCGACCTTCTTCAACAGATGGTCGTCGACGAACGGACCCTTCTTGAGGCTACGAGGCATCGTCTATTCCTTTCCGGCCTAGCGCTTCTTGCCGGTGCGCCGGCGGCGGACGATGAGCTTGTCGCTCGGCTTGTTGGGCTTGCGGGTGCGGCCCTCGGGCTTGCCCCACGGGCTCACCGGGTGACGACCACCGGAGGTCTTACCCTCACCACCACCGTGCGGGTGGTCAACCGGGTTCATCACGACACCACGGACGGTCGGGCGCTTGCCCTTCCACCGCATACGGCCGGCCTTACCCCAGTTGATGTTCGCCTGCTCGGCGTTGCCGACCTCGCCGACGGTGGCGCGGCAGCGCACGTCGACGCGACGGATTTCGCCCGACGGCATACGCAGCGTGGCGTAGGCGCCTTCCTTACCGAGCAGCTGGATGCTGACACCGGCCGAGCGGGCCAGCTTGGCGCCACCACCCGGACGCAGCTCCACAGCGTGGATGACGGTACCGGCCGGGATGTTGCGCATCGGCAGGTTGTTACCCGGCTTGATGTCGGCGTTGGGGCCGGACTCGACAACGTCGCCCTGCTTGAGGTCCTTGGGGGCGATGATGTAGCGCTTCTCGCCGTCCACGAAGTGGAGCAGCGCGATGTTCGCGGTGCGGTTCGGGTCGTACTCGATGTGCGCGACCTTGGCGTTGACGCCGTCCTTGTCGTGGCGACGGAAGTCGATGACGCGGTAGGCACGCTTGTGACCGCCACCCTTGTGACGAGTCGTGATGCGGCCGTGCGCGTTACGACCACCAGTGCCGTGCAGCGGACGGATCAGCGACTTCTCCGGAGTCGAACGAGTGATCTCGGCGAAGTCGGAGACGCTCGAACCGCGACGACCCGGGGTCGTCGGCTTGTACTTGCGAATTCCCATTATCAGTTAATCCCTTAACTCCCGGCCGATCAGGCCGGAGCTCCGAACAGTTCGATCGGCTTGCTGCCGGCGGACAGGGTCACGATCGCGCGCTTGGTGCTCTTGCGCTGGCCGTAACCGGTGCGGGTGCGCTTGCGCTTGCCCTTCCGGTTCGCGGTGTTCACCGAGTCGACCTTCACGTCGAAGATCTTCTCGATAGCGATCTTGATCTGCGTCTTGTTGGACTCCGGCGCCACGATGAACGTGTACGTGTTGTCCTCGATGAGCCCGTAGGACTTCTCCGAGATGACCGGGGCCAGGATGATGTCGCGAGGATCAGTCACGGTAGCCATCAGGCCGACACCTCCTCTTTCGTGTTGGCGGTGATGTAGGCGTTCAGCGCCTCCACCGAGAACACCAGGTCGTCGGCGTTCAGCACGTCGTAGGTGTTCAGCTGATCCGGCGAGATCACGTGCACACCGGGCAGGTTGCGGACGCTCTTGGCGCCGACCACATCGCTGCGGCCGATCACGACGAGCACCTTCTTGTTGTCGGTCAGCGACGACAGGAACGACTTGGCGCTCTTGGTCGACGGGTTCTGACCGGCCACCAGCTCGGTGATCGCGTGGATGCGCTCGTTGCGGGCCCGGTCCGACAGCGCGCTGCGCAGGGCAGCAGCGATCATCTTCTTCGGGGTCCGCTGGCTGTAGTCACGCGGCTGCGGGCCGTGGACGGTGCCACCACCGGTGAACTGCGGGGCGCGGGTCGAACCCTGACGGGCGCGGCCGGTGCCCTTCTGGCGGTACGGCTTCTTGCCACCACCGGAGACCTGGCCACGCGTCTTGGTGGCGTGGGTGCCCTGGCGAGCGGCGGCCAGCTGGGCCGTCACAACCTGGTGCATCAGCGCGATGTTGGGCTCGACGTCGAACAGCGCGGCGGGCAGCTCGACAGAGCCGTCCTTCTTGCCGTCCGGGGTCTTGACGTCAATCTTGAGAGTCATTACTTCTCGCCTCGCTTAATTGCGGTGCGGACAACCACCAGTCCACCGTTGCGGCCCGGGATGGCGCCCTTGATGAGCAGCACACCGTTCTCGGCGTCGACCTTGTGAACCTTCAGGTTCTGGGTGGTGACGCGGTCGCTACCCATACGGCCGGACATGCGGGTGCCCTTGAAGACACGGCCCGGGGTGGCGCAGCCACCGATCGAACCGGGACGACGGTGCACTGCCTGGGCGCCGTGCGCGGCACCCTGGCCACGGAAGCCGTGGCGCTTCATGGTGCCGGCGAAGCCCTTGCCCTTGCTGGTGCCGGTCACGTCGACGTACGCGCCGTCGGCGAAGATCTCGGCGGTCAGCTCCTGGCCGACCTCGTACTCAGCAGCGGCGGCCTCGTCATCGAGACGAAGCTCGGCCAGGTGCCGGCGCGGGTTGACGCCTGCAGCGGCGAACTGACCGGTGACCGGCTTGTTCACCTTGCGGGGGCTGATCTCGCCGTAGGCGAGCTGCACGGCGCTGTAGCCGTCGCGCTCGGTGGTACGGATGCGGGTCACCACGTTGGGGCCGGCCTTCACGACCGTGACCGGGACGACTTTGTTGTTCTCGTCGAACACCTGCGTCATGCCCAGCTTGGTGCCCAAAATGCCTTTGCGTGCCATTTTTCTGGGTCTCCTACTGGATGTTGACGTCGACGCTCGCCGGCAGATCGATGCGCATCAAAGCGTCAACGGTCTTCGGCGTGGGGTCGAGGATGTCGATAAGGCGCTTGTGGGTACGCATTTCGAAATGCTCCCGCGAGTCCTTGTACTTATGGGGAGACCGAATGACGCAGTACACGTTCTTCTCGGTCGGCAGCGGCACCGGGCCGACCACGCTTGCCCCCGTACGGGTGACCGTCTCAACGATCTTGCGCGCCGAGGCGTCAATCGCCTCGTGGTCGTAGGCCTTGAGCCTGATGCGGATCTTCTGTCCCGCCACGCTTCTCCTACCTAACTTCTCACGGGCCCGTGCTCGGGCCTGGTCTTCGATGCGCACGCCCCGGGACACCCGATGACGCGCGCTGGCTATGCCGCCGCTCTTTACGTTTCTGTGGTTCACCGACCCCCGCGCTCGGGCGTGTCGCCTTTGCGCACAGTCGTCCGCGTTGGAAATTCCATCGTGGGCGATGCTGGGACCGGATGCGCCCGAGATGGGCGCCGGTCGTATGCCCGCAGCGGGCGAACCCGGCGCAAGGCAACCCGAACAGTATGCCCCAGATCCGGGCTCGCTCCAAATCCGCTGCGGAGCAGTTCGGCGCGCCCGGGTTCTACTGCCGGTCCTGCGGTGACCTCGGGTTCATTCTGCCTTGAATCCGCCTTGATTCTGCGGCGACGGCGCTGACGTTCGAGTGGATCGCGCCCTGGTTGGAGAGTGGGCGCAGACGTCCGGTTGATCCTGCAGTGGTGGCACAAAGGTGCGAGTGAGGAGCGCCCTGGGTAGCGCCTCAACGCACGCCTGGCCGGTCCTCCCGTTGACTTTGAGCTGGTGCCGCAGAAGGGCGAGTGGACCGGGCCGCCGACGCAGAATTGGCGACGGCGCCTAACTTACTTTCAAGTAAGATCGAGGCATGTCGACACTGAGCCCCACGTACCGCGCCTGGAAGCAGCTTTCCGGACGGCCCGGCGGCAGCCTGCTGTTCTCCGCGGCCGCGATGGTGCGGGTGCCGTACTTCGCATCGGTCCTGCCCCGGGTGGTGACGATGGAGCCGGGCTACGCCGAGGTGGCGGTACCGAAGTGGTTCTTCGTCTACAACCATCTGCACACCGTGCACGCCATCGCGTCGTGCAACGCCGCCGAGGCTGCCATGGGCATGGCGATGGAAGCGACCGTGCCGACGAGCCACCGCTGGATCCCGAAGGCCATGAACGTGCGGTACCTGGCCAAGGCCACCACCTCACTGCGGGCCCACGCGCGGGTCGACGTCCCCGACTTCGAGACGCTGACGAGAGGCACCGACGTCGTCGTATCGGTCTCGGTGGTCGACGCCCGGGGCGAAGAGGTCGTGCACGCCGACATCACGACGTGGGTGACGCCCGCCTAATCGAGATAGGTGCCGTGACCCTCGCGCACCAGGTCACCGTCGAAGATCAGCACCTCGTTGACCAACTGACCGCGGTGGTTGCGGTAATTGATGACGAGCGCCTGCGTCCCTATGTAAGTGGCCACGATCTCGAAGTGCAGCTCCGGCACCGCGGCCAGCGCGGTGGTCCAGTACCGCCGCAGCGCGTCCTTGCCCCGCACCACTCCCCCGGATTCGGGCACCACGCGCGCCGCGACGGGTGAGGTGAAGACGACGTCGTCGTGAAAATGCGCCAGGACAGCCTCGACGTCGTGGGCGTTCCAGGCCGCACACCACTCACGGGCGAATCGGTCGGCATCGCGGATCGTCATGCCGCCCCATCGAAGTGGACGCAACCTCGGCGGGCAAGGCATTTTCCGCGCGTCGAGCGTGCGACCTGCCGAGACGCCACGCCGCTGACGTCACCAGAATCCCCCACGTTCGACGTAGCAGTCAGTGCTGCAGAGTCCCCCAGAACGCGCACTGGTGTACCTGGTCGTAGTCCGTGACCAACCGACTGCCATCGGGGCGCAGCGACATGCGGCTGTCATGCTCGTCGCCGGCCAGCTGCGGCCATTCCGGCGCACCGTCGGCACTCGGCCGGCCATCACGGACGAACGAGCTCCAGTAGTCGATCATCTGATCCGACAGGGCGACTTGCGGCGGCGTCGGCGGAGGTGCGCCACCCATGTTGAAGATGTAGCGCAGGTCCAGCGAGTGGCTGGCACCGACAGGGAAAGGCAAGTGGCGCAACGGATCCGGCGTCGGTGGCGCCGGGTCGGCGAACTCGTAGCCATATACCGGCGCATCGCCGACCAGCGCGTCGCCGATGCGGTCGGCCACGCACGCGAACGCGGCGTCGGTGACTGCCGTCGAATAGGCAACCGCGGCGCTGTCCCCGTAGCGGTCCAGCGGGTAGTGCTCGGCCACCGCACCGGCGTCGGCGCCGAACGTCGACTCCAGGAGGCGCGGGTAGGCGTCGGCATGGAACCGCTTGCCGGCACGGAGATACTGCAGCGCCACGAAGAGGGTGAACTCGTCGCGGGTGGTACCGATCATCACCGGCACCCGGGCCGCAGCGCCGTCGCTGATGGCCCGCATCGGATCGACCGGCAGCAGCGTTGTCCCGGAGACGGGCCCGCTGAGCATGTTCTCGCCGATCCCGTAGTACCACACCGGTTTTCGCAGTTTGTCGACCGGCAGACGGCGCAGACAGTCGGCGGCGTCCGCCACATCCCCGCACCCCGCCGCCTGCGCATAGGTCAGGCTCGCCCGCGTGGCCTCCGGTAGTGCGCCCTGCGCCTGGCACGGCCCGCTCGCGATGATGGCGCCGCGGAAGAGACCGCCCGAGTCGGGGGCGACGAGGTGGTCGCACACCGACATCCCGCCGGCGGATTCACCGGCGATGGTCACCTTGTCGGGATCGCCGCCGAACGCGGCGATGTTGTCGCGCACCCAGCGCAGCGCCGCCTGCTGATCGGCCAGCCCGTAGTTGCCGACGTCGGGGCCGCTACCCAGTGCGGGGTGGGCCAGGAAACCCAGCGCACCGAGGCGGTAGTTGACGGTCACCACCACGACGTCGCCGCGTGTGGTCAGCCGAGTCGAGTTGTAGATGCTGCTGGAGCCGTTGATGAACCCGCCGCCGTGCAGCCACACCAGCACCGGTCGACGTTCACCGGAGGCCCGCACCGGCGGCGTCCAGACATTGAGCGTCAGACAATCCTCGCTGGTGTTGCGGCCCATCTCGAGGTCGCCCTTGGGATCCTGGATGCAGCGCGCACCCGGCTTGCTGCCGTCGAGCGCCCCGTCCCACGCGAGCGCGGGCGCCGGCGGCCGGAAGCGCAATGGCCCCAATGGTGGTGCGGCATAAGGAATTCCACCGAAGAACCGTAGGTCCGGATTGACCGTCCCGCGGACGGTCCCCGATGCGGTGTGCACCAGCGCCGGATCGGCGGTCACCGCGTCGGGCGCGACGACCGTCGCACCTTCACTGTGCGAGTCCAGGCCACAGCCGGCCACCAGCAGCACCGCGGCAGCCACTGCCGCAGCGCGCTGCAGCAGTCTGGGCGAATGGGCGGACGACACGACCACCCAGCGTACTGAACGCCCACCGAATGCAGCCCAGAAATATTTCGCGCGACCCCCTCCCCAACGGACATCGAACGACCTACACTCCACTTGACAGCTGTCAAGTTTGCGTCTGCGTGAGGAGTTCAATGACTGCACCCACCACCGACGAGGCCGCGAAGGTCCTCGCCGCCCCCTCCGCCTACGCCGACGACGACCGGTTGCACACCGCCCTGACCCGCCTCCGCGCTACGAATCCCGTTGCCTGGGTTGACAATCCGCCGTACCGGCCGTTCTGGGCGATCACCAAGCACGCCGACATCATGGCCATCGAGCGCGACAACAACCTCTTCATCAGCGAGCCCCGCCCGCTGCTCATGAAAGCCGACGCCGAAGATCTGCTGAAGGCGCAGGCCGAGGCGGGGATGGGGCTGCGCACGCTCATCCACATGGACGACCCGCACCACCGGAAGATCCGCGCCATCGGCGCCGACTGGTTCCGGCCCAAGGCCATGCGCGACCTGAAGGTCCGGGTGGACGAGCTCGCGAAGCGGTACGTCGACCGGATGCGCGACATCGGCCCCGAGTGCGACTTCGTCGAGGAGATCGCGATCCAGTTCCCGCTCTACGTGATCATGTCGCTGCTCGGCCTCCCCGAGGAGGACTACGACCGCATGCACACCCTCACGCAGGAGATGTTCGGCGGCGACGACGAGGAGTACTCACGCGGCCAGACACCGGAAGAGCTGTTCGCCGTGCTGCTCGACTTCTTCCAGTACTTCGCCGCGCTGACCGCATCCCGGCGGGCCAACCCGACCGATGACCTGGCGTCGGCGATCGCGAACGGCCGCATCGACGGCGAACCGCTCAGCGACATGGACACCGCGTCCTACTACGTGATCGTGGCCAGCGCCGGCCACGACACCACCAAGGACGCCATCTCGGGTGGGCTGCATGCGCTCATCCAGAATCCCGGCGAGCTGGCCCGCCTGAAGGCGAATCCCGATCTGATGTCCACGGCCGTCGAGGAGATGATCCGGTGGAGCACACCGGTGAAGGAATTCATGCGCACCGCGACCGCCGACACGGTCGTGCGCGGGGTGCCGATCGCCGCGGGCGAATCCGTCTATCTCGCTTACGTTTCCGGTAACCGCGACGAAGAGGTGTTCACCGATCCGTTCCGGTTCGACGTCGGGCGCGAGCCGAACAAGCACCTGGCGTTCGGCTACGGCGTCCACTTCTGTCTGGGTGCCGCACTGGCGCGCATGGAGATGAACAGCCTGTTCTCCGAACTGCTGCCCCGACTGGACTCGATCGAATTGGCCGGTACCCCGGAGCTTTCCGCGACGACGTTCGTCGGCGGCTTCAAGCACCTGCCGATCCGGTACTCGCTGCGCTGATGCGATGAGTCGCGAGGAAGCCGTCGACGGCGGCGACGGCGATCTCGCGATAGTCGAAGTCGGGCAGGGTGCTGAGCTTGCCGAGCACGATCGGGCCGAGTAACAACGCCGCGGCGCGGACCCGGTCGACGTCACCCAACTCGGCGACAGCCTCGGGGCTGGACAGCACCGCCTCGAACGGGGCGGCGTACTGCTCGGCCACGCGTTCCCGCAAGTTACGGACCTCGATGCTCTCGGTCCCCGCCGTGCCCCACGGCAGGTGTTCGAGGTTGCCACCGAGCGTCAGCCACGACATGGCCGCCAGGCTGACCGGCGCCTCGGCGATCAGTTCCGCCTGCGCGCGCACGAGCGCGATCAACCGCTCGCGCAGGTTCCCCTCGGCGAGCGGCACGGGAGCCGGCGGGATGAGCGCGTGAAATGCCGCTGCCAGCAGGTCATTTCCGCTGGCATAGTGCCGGTAGAGCGTCGCCCTGGCCACATTGGACGCGCGGATCACCGCGTCGACGGTCACGGCACTGGGACCGCCGGTGCGCAGGAGGGCGGTCGCCGCCTCGAGGAGCCGCGCCCGTGACCGGGCCGGCCGGGGGTCGCCGTATTCGCTGGACAACGCAGTTCACCTTCCGGACGCCAAACAAGACTGTTAGTCTCGTTTGAAGATCAGCAGTCTTGAAACTACCGGAAGGTGGCCGCATGGCCGACAAGGCGAGCGTGGTGAGCCCCCGGGCCGGTACCACGCCGCCGACGGCCGCCGCACCCATCGCGCGGAACCGCACCTGGACCCTTCTGGTGGCGTGTTCCGGTGTGCTGGTGGTGATTTCGTCGATGGTCGCGCTCAACACCGCGCTCGGTGACATCGCCATGGCAACGTCGGCGAACCAGACCCAGCTGACCTGGATCATCGACAGTTACACACTGACGCTGGCCTGCCTGCTGCTGCCCGCCGGCGCCCTCGGCGACCGCTACGGCCGGCGCGGTGCCCTGCTGTTCGGTCTGGCCATCTTCGCGGCGGCCTCGATCGTCCCGGCGGTCAGCACCGATCCCTTGCACATCATCGGCGCCCGCGCGGTCGCCGGAGTGGGCGCCGCCTTCATCATGCCGGCGACGCTGTCCCTGATCACCGCCTCGTACCCGGCCGACCAGCGCACCAAGGCGGTGGGCATCTGGGCCGGGATGGCCGGCTGTGGTGGCGTGTTCGGCATGCTGGGATCCGGTGTGCTGCTGCACTTCTGGCCCTGGCAGTCGATCTTCTGGGCCTTCGCCGGCGCCGGACTGGTCCTGATGGTCATGAGCACGACCATCACGACGTCGCGCGATGCGGAGGCCCGCACCTTGGACGTCGCCGGCGCGATCGTCATCGCCGCCGCGGTCGCCGCGCTGGTGTACGGCATCCTCGCGGCACCCGATCGGGGCTGGACACATCCGGTGGTGCTGGGTGGTATCGCCGGCGGCCTGATCCTGGCCGGGGCGTTCGCGATCATCGAGCTCCGGGCCCGGTACCCCCTGCTGGATGTGCGGCTGTTTCTCGATCGCCAGTTCGGCACCGGAGCCGCGGCCATCACGGTGCTGTTCCTGGTGATGTTCGGCTTCTTCTACCTGGCGATGCAATTCATGCAACTGGTCATGGGCTACAGCCCGCTGGGAACGGCACTGGCCCTGTCCCCGCTGGCGGTGCCGATGCTCATCCTGTCCCCGCTGTCGTCGTGGTACCTGCCGAAGCTGGGATTGCGCCTCGTGGTGCTCATCGGCCTGGGGCTGCTGTCCGCCGGCCTGCTGTCCCTATGTCTGGTGCGCATCGACTCGTCGTACTGGGCCCTGGCGTGGCCGCTGCTGGTGGTGAGCACCGGAGTCGGAATATTCACCGCGCCAACGACTTCCGCCATCATGACATCGGTACCGGACGGCAAACAGGGGGTGGCGTCGGCGGTCAACGACACCACCCGGGAGGTGGGTGCCGCCCTCGGCATCGCGCTGACCGGCTCCCTCCTGGCAGCCGGATACACCGAACACATCGGGCCCGCCGCGGCCGGTTTTCCGGCCCCGGTACAAGACGCGGCACGCGGCTCGCTGGCCGGTGCGGTGGCCGCGGCGCCCCATCTGGGCCCGGTCGGTGGTCAGCTCCTGGCCGTGGCCCGCGTGGCGTTCCTGCACGGCATGCATACAACACTCGTGGTGCTGGCGTCGATCACCGCGGTCGCGGGCGTACTGATCGCATTCTGGGCGCCCGGCCGCGACCGCACACCGCCCAACGACTAGTCTGCACAGGCATTTTCGCGATTCGCGTGCGCCAGGTACCACTCAGCGGCTAGGGCGTGGGTCGGTAACACAATTGACTGTGCGTCCACGCAATTCGGTCTCGAGCTTTTCCTGCGCCAGTGCACAGTCAACGCCCACAAGGCATTTGCTTGTCAAGTGCCCAGCCCCTAGCGGCCGACTGTGCAACCAGATCGCCTCTGCCCACGAATTCGCGATCTGACCGCACGCTCGCGCTACACCCCACCCGAACCGTTACCGACCCGCGCTCCTAGGACGCGATGAACCCGGCGGCCCGGTGCGCCAGCATGACGATGGTCGCGTGCGGGCCCCGGCCGGTGATGCCGGGCAGCGCGGCGCCGTCGGCCACCCACAACCCGTCGACGCCGCGCACCCGGCACTGCGGATCGAGGACGGCACGCTCGTCGCCGTCGGCCCCCATCGGCGCCGTGGCCGCCAGATGCTGCGCCGTGGACCAGGCGGGCTCGCCACCGGCGACGGCGTCACCGAACAGGTCGCGGCACAGTTCGTGACCGGCGTGCAGCGCGGCGGCATCGGCCGGGTCGGCGTCATAGCGGTGTTCGATGATGGGACGGACGTCGGGATCGTCCGACACCAACAGGACCCGGCCCTGCGCGCGCGGCCGCATCAGCGAGATGCCGAGGTGCACCGGGTCCGCACCGGCGGCGACCCCGCCGGTCATGGCCGCGAAACCCCACGTGTACGGCCGGATCTCCAATTCCTCAGTGGTGAGCAGCAATTCGAGCGGCGGGCGGCCGGGCTCGGCGGGCCAGGTGGTCGGCACCACCCATTCCGGATGATCGGCGCACGCGGCCCCCACCGGCAGGTCCGCCACCACCGGCACGCCGACGCCCCGCAACTGCGCGGCCGGGCCGATCCCGGACAGCAGCAACAGATGCGCGGATTCAATTGCCCCGGCGCACAACACGATCCGGTCGGCATACCGGTCCGCCACTCCCTCGGGACCGAGACATCTGACCCCCACCGCGCGGTGGCCGTCGAACAGCACCCGCAGACCGCGGGTACCGGCGAGCACCGTCAGGTTGTCGCGGCCGCGCGCGGCCGTCAGGTAGACCTCGCCGGGACCGTGCCGGTGGCCGGTGTCATCGATGTTGAGTGGCACCGCACCGAGGCCGGGCCGGACCCCGGCCGCGGCGTTGAGATCGTCGATCCAGGGGTACCGGCCGCCCGCCGCATCACGGAAAGCCTGTGAGGACGCTGCGAATTCGCTGAGACGGCGAACCGGGACCGGGCCGGCCGCGCCGTGCTCGGCACCGTCGCCGAAGTCGTGGTCCGTCTCGATGGCGCGATAGTGCGGCAGGACGTCGGGCCAGGACCAGCCCGGCACCGCCCAGGCCGCGAAGTCCGCCGGCCAGGCCCGGCAGAAGTAGCCGCCATTGATCGCCCCGGACCCGCCGAGCACCCGCCCGCGCACGATGTCCGCGGACCGCACCGGGTTCTGCGTCAGCGTCGTGCGGTGCTGTCGCGCCACCGTGCTGTCGACGCCGATGGGCAGCACCCAGCCCGGTTCCGGGCGGATCGTGCCGCCGGTCTCCAGCAGCGTCACCTGACAGCCGGGGTCGGCCGAAAGACGCTCGGCCAGAACGCAGCCGGCGCTGCCGGCCCCGACGATCAGGACGTCATCGCGACGTGGGCTCAAGTCCGGATCTGCGGCTTGAGCGCACCCAGATGCCGCTCGCGCACCACGCCGCCCCACAGCCCGAGACCGTAGGCGATGTCGTCGAGGCGCTTCAGCAGCAGGTAGGCCAGCAGGCCCACGCGCTGGGTGTTGTCGTCGACCGTGTGGTGGCGGCGGGCCCAGTCGACGACGCCGTCCACGATCGCGGCGATCAGCACCACTTGACGCCAGCGCCGGAAACACACCGCCAGCACGAGAGCCACCGGCCAGTAGTGCCGGCACAGCGCCGCGGCGAGTTGCAGGGCCGCGGCCCACAGTCCCTGCGCGGCGACGGCAGCGACCTCACGCGGCTCGGTGTCGACCGACCGCAGCGAGTTGGCGATGCGCCGGCCGGTGATTGCGGCGGCGATGGTCGACGCCAGGTAGCCCACGCCGGACCCCATGGCCAGCAGCACCCAGACCACCAGCGTCCAGCCGGAAATGACCAGCGGCGCCGTCTTGCCCGGGTGCCGCACCGACAGCGGTGCGGCCGAGGAACCGTAAAAGGCCTTGCGGGTGAACCACTCTCGCAGTGCGGTGCGGTGATCGTGGCCGACGAGCGCGATCGGTTCGTACCGCAGCCGGGCCCCGGCCTCGATGAACCGCCAGCACAGGTCCACGTCCTCGCCCGACTGCAGCGACTCGTCGAAACCGCCCACCTGGTCCAGCGCCGCCCGCCGGCAGATGATGGCCGCGCTCGGCACATAGGCCACCATGCCGTACGGCACCACCGGGGCTTCCCGCATGCCGAGGTCGAGCGACGACCGCACCGCCTCGTAGCGCGCGATCAGATTGTCGGGCTCGTGCAAGCCGACGATGCGCGGCGCGACCAACGCGACGGCAGGGTCGCAAAAGTGCCCCAGCAGCGCTTCCAGCCACCCGCGACGGGGCACCACGTCCGAGTCCAGGAACGCGACGAAGTCGGTCTCGCAGGCGGCCAGCCCGGTGTTGCGGGCCGCGGCCGGTCCCCGGCTGACGTCGTGCCGGAGCACCCGCACGTCGCAGTGGCCGGCCAGGTCGCAGAAGTCCGCGGCCTGCAGTGGCACCACCGAGCCGTCGTCGACCACGACGACGCGCATGCCGCGCAGGGACCGCACCAGCCGGGCGACACCAACGGCGTTGTCACGTACCGGAATCACGACGGTCACGTCGAGGTGCGACGGCCCGGTCGCCGGCCGGGGGTGTGCCACCGTGGCGTCGAGCAGCGTGCGGGCCAGCTGCGCGCTCTGGGCGTCGTGCACCTCCAGGCGGCCACGGTCGAGCATGGTCTGCGCCGCCGGAGCCAGCTTCAGCAATCGCGTCGGTGAGCCACCGAGCAGCGCGGCGCCTTCCCCCAGCACCTTGACTCGGCGATCCACTTGGACGGCAAAGCCGTCAGGCAGCCGCGGCCCAGTCACTGTCCCACCCCCGTCACGCGAGCATCCCCCCAGAGCTCGGCTGCCATGCGCTGATCCGGCGCACGGAGCCGTCGACCATTTCTGCAAAGATACGGGACCCGTCGACGGCGGTGGCAGTCGTCGGATCGCCCAGCACCCCGACCGGGCTGACCGCAGCCACCCCGCCGCGACGCATTGCCGGCAGCAGCTCCGGCAACGGTGCGGTGTTGCCGACGACACTTTCGTCGACCCAGACGTCGGCCGGTGAAAGGTGCAGCAGTACAGACGTTTCGGTATGGCCCGCGTGGGCGTCCGCACCGGCGGCCGCACACGGGCACCAGGCCACATCGCGCCCCTCGGCCCGCAGCAGCGTGGTCGCCGCCGTCAGCGCCGCGACGTTGCCGCCGTGGCCGTTGACGAACACGATCCGGCGGGCCCAGTTGCAGGCCGACCGCCCGAACTCGACCAGCAAATGTTCCAGCGCCGCCAGGCCGATCGAGATGGTGCCGGGAAAGCTCTCGTGCTCACCGCTGGCCCCGTAGCTGATGGCCGGCGCGACCAACCACGCCGACCGAGCGACGCCGTCGGCCCGGTCTGGTTCCGCAGCCTCACACAACCGCGCGGCCACGGACCGCGACACCGCCTCAGCGATCCGGGTATCGGTATCCAGCGGCAGGTGCGGCCCATGCTGCTCGGTGGAACCAATCGGGACGATCAACGAAGGCCGCAGGGATTCCAACTGCCTCGACGTCGAGTTCCCGAGCTCGCTGGGAAAAGGCACCCGCCGATGGTAAGCCGAATTTGCCCGCTGTGCGCCAATTGTTGCCGTATACGCAACAATTCGTAGCGAATGGTCAAATCGCCGCGGTTGTCAAGACCCCGGCGACCATCACGTCAGCCACGTCAGCACCGCGCGTATCAGCCGACCCGTCGAATCCCGCCGGACCGCCCGGCGGCTCAGCCGCCCAGCCGCCGGGTGAAGCCTTCCGGCACCAGGATGTCGTCCGGCCCGAGGTCGTGAATCGAGCCCTTGCCCAGACCACGCAGTGCCGAGTCGATACCGCCGTGCATGATGTCCAGCACGTTCTCGACGCCGGCCTGTCCTTCGGCCGCCAGCCCCCACAGGTAGGCCCGGCCGAGCATGACCGCCCGGGCACCCAGCGCCAGCGCCTTGACCACGTCGCTGCCGCGACGGATACCGCCGTCCAGCAAAACCTCGACCTGGTCGCCGACGGCCTCGGCGATGGCGGGCAGCGCCCGGATCGACGCGGGGGTGCTGTCCAGGTTGTTGCCACCGTGGTTGGACACCGAGATGGCCGAAACACCGGCATCCACAGCACGTTTGGCGTCGTCGATGCGCATGACGCCCTTGAGCATGAACGGGCCGCCCCACAGCTCGCGCAGCCAGGCGATGTCCTCCCAGGTCGGCGCCGGCGTACCCATCCATTCGCCGTAGGCGTGGAAGAACGGCGGCGCGGGCTGACCGTTGATGGCCTGGTTCGGCACGCACAACTCCGGCGGACGCAGGGTCTTGCCCCAGGTCCACATGTAGCGCGGCTTGGTGATGACCTCAGGGCTCATCTTGATGATGGTCTTGATGTCCATCTTTTCCGGGATCTTGGGGCTGCCCCAGTCCCGGCCGTGGCTGAAGCTCCAGTCGGTGGTGACGATCAGGCCCTTCGCGCCGGCCGCGCGGGCCCGCTCCGCCCGGGCCGCGATGTCGTCGCGGCTGCCGAGCCAGTAGATCTGGAAGAACGTCTTGGGGTTGGCGGCGATGACCTCTTCCATCGGCTTGCTCGCGAACGACGACAGCCCCATGGCGGTGCCGCGGGCCGCGGCGGCGCGCGCGACGGCGACCTCACCGTCGGGGTGGATCGCCTGCACGCCGGTCGGAGAAATAATCACGGGCAGTGAAATCTCTTGACCCATAACCGTTGTGGACATCTCACGCTTGTCCAGCGCGCCGATGACGTGCGGCGCGAAGCCGAGCTCACCGAACGCCGCGACGTTGTCGGCGACCGTCAGGCCCTTCTCGCTCGCCGAGATCAGCGAGGAGTAGGCGGACTTGGGGAGCCGCTTCTTCGCGCGCTCCTGCGCGATCGCGACGGTTTCGAACCAGGTATCACGGGCCATGATCTAAACAGGACTTTCGTTACAGAATTTCTGGGGAGCCTTGGCCGGCATGGCCAACAGCTTGAGCGGAACCGGCCCCTTGCGGCCGCCGCTGCGGGAGTGGTCGAGATGCGACTTGGGCTTGTCGCGATCGAGCGCCAGGGCGGGCTCGCCGTAGCCCTGCACGCACTCGGGGTCCGGGCCGTCCATGGGCAGGCCGGTGAAGAACTTGGCCGCCATGCAGCCGCCGCGGCAGCTGTCGTAGTGGTCGCAGCTGCTGCAGGCGCCGGCCGACTGCGGTTCCCGAAGCTCGCGGAACAGCGGGGCGTTCTGCCAGACGTCCTGGAACCCGTTGTCGCTGAGGATGTTTCCCGCCAGGAAGCGCTCATGGATGGCGAACGGGCAGGCGTACACGTCACCAACGGGGTCGATGAGGCACACGACACGACCGGCGCCGCACAGGTTCAGGCCGGCCAGCGCGCCCGGCTCACCGAGACCCGACAGGTGGAAGAACGAGTCACCCGTGAGCACCCGCTCGCCCTTGGCGACCAGCCAGTTGTAGAGCTGCACCTGCTGCTCGGCGGTGGGGTGCAGGTCATCCCACACGTCGGCGCCGCGGCCCGACGGACGCAGCCGCGTGATGCGCAGGGTGGCGCCGTAGTTATCGGCCAGGGCCTTGAAATCGTCGAGCTGGTCGACGTTGTGCCGGGTGACGACGACCGAGATCTTGGCGTCCTTGAAACCGGCGTTCTTCAAGTTCTCCAGCGCCCGGACGGCCATGGCGAACGAGCCCGGGCCGCGCACCGCGTCGTTGATCTCCGCGGTGGCGCCGTCGAGCGAAATCTGAACGTCCACATAGTCACTCGCGGCCAGCTTGGCCGCGACCGCCTCGTCGATGCGCACCCCGTTGGTGGAGAACTTGACGCCGACGTGGTGCTCGGTGGCGTAGTCGACGAGCTCCCAGAAGTCAGACCGCACGGTCGGCTCGCCGCCGCCGATGTTCACGTAGAACACCTGCATGCGCTCGAGCTCGTCGATGATGTCCTTGCACTGCCGGGTGCTCAGCTCGCGCGGGTCGCGCTTGCCCGACGACGACAGGCAGTGCACGCAGGACAGGTTGCAGGCGTAGGTCAGTTCCCAGGTGAGGCAGATGGGCGCGTCGAGGCCGTGCTCGAACTGCTCGATCAGCCGGGGCACGGGTGCCGTTGCGGTCATGAAGCGGTGGATCCTTCGGGGCTGTTCTGGTCTGCCGGGATCAGCATCTTGGACTGGACCAGCACGCCGAACGCGTGCAGATACGGCCCCTGCTGGGCATCGTCGATGCCGGCGGCGCGGCAGGCGCTGCGCACGTCCGGATGGTCGCCGAGGGAGTTGACGATCTCGACGATGGTGCGATTCTTCAGGAACGAAAGTTTGCGCGTACCAAAGTGATACAGGAGGGCGCCGAACGGTTCCGGACGGACGGCGACCTGGTGGTGCAGCCGCCAGCCGCGGTCAGGATCGAAGGCCGCCTCGGGCCCGGTCCGGGCCGCGGCTGGTGCAGACACGGTCAGTAGACCCCGCACATACCGTCGATCGAGACCTCTTCGACCAGAGTTTCGGTGACCAGTTCGGTGCTGGATTCAGCCTGCTGATTCGAGTCCATGGATCGCCCCTTTCGCTACCGTGGCAGTTGTCGGGACTCGACAACTGTGATCCAAGTCGCAAGAATATGGCATCGAGTGCCGAAAAGGAAGGGCGGGTCTGATGAGGACCGAAACGGAGCGTCCCGTGCCCGAAGCCGGGACCGCCCCACAGCACGGCCGCGTCGGCCGTCGCCGCTCCACCACGCGCGACCACATCACCGATGTGGCCCTCGAGCTCTTCGCGACCCGCGGCTTCGACGACGTCAGCGTCGACGACGTCGCCCACGCCGCCGGCATCTCCCGGCGCACCCTGTTTCGGTACTTCTCGTCGAAGAATGCCATCCCGTGGGCCGACTTCGACGCGAGTCTGACCAATCTGCGGGACCTGTTGAATGCCGTCCCCCACGACGTCCCGCTGGACACCGCACTGCGCTCGGCATTGTTGGAATTCAACAGCTTTGACGAAGCCGAGACACCCCGGCACCGGCGCCGGATGCAGGTGATCCTGCAGACCGACGCGCTGCAGGCCTACTCGATGACGATGTACGCGGGCTGGCGCGGCGTGATCGCGGCATTCGTCGCGCGCCGGCTGGACACCAAGCCGACGGCGCTGCTGCCGCAGACGGTGGCGTGGACGGTGCTCGGGGTGGCGCTGACCGCCTACGAGCAGTGGCTCGCCGACGAGACCGTCTCACTCCCCGATGCCTTGGGCGAGGCCTTCGACATCGTCCGCGACGGCCTCCGCGCCGTGTGATTTGTGCACGGTTTTCCGCGGTCAGCGCGGAAAACCGTGCACAAATCACAAGAAGTTGCGGTTGGGGCGTCGGAAAATGAGCGCCCGGCGCGACGATAAGGGTGTGAGGGGCGAATCAGACGGTGATGCTCCGCAGACGCTGCTGGCGCTGTACGACACGGCGCTGCCCGTGGTCTACGGGTACTTCGTGCGGCGCTGCGGTGACCGGGGCACCGCGGAAGACCTGACGTCGGAGACGTTTCTGGCGGCGATGGACGCCGCCCGCCGGGATTCACCACCGGCGATCTCGGTGCCCTGGTTGATCGGCGTGGCCCGGCACAAGCTGGCCGACCACTACCGGCGCAGGCACGACCGCTTCACCGTCCCCGTACCCGAAACACCCGAGCCCGCAGAGCCTTTCGACGACTGGGACGCCGAGCTGGACCGGATCGTCGCCGAGGCCGCGCTGGCCCGGTTACCCGAACAGCACCGCATGGTGCTGACACTGCGATATCTGGATGACCGCCCGGTGCCCGAATGCGCCGAGTTGATCGGACGCACCGTGCACGCCACCGAGGCCCTGCTGGTACGGGCCAAGCGGGCATTCCGGAGCGAATACCAGGACACCGAATACCAGGACGGAGGTGCGTCATGACCATGCACAACAGTCACGACCCACTGACGGTCCTGGCCGGCGGCGAAAGCCCCGTACAGCCGGACCCGGCCTTCGCGGCCCGGTTGCGGGCGCGTCTGGAAGCCGCCGTCACCCTTCCGAAAGGAGTTGTCATGAGTGGAACCGACACCGCCATCGCCGATCTGAACGCACCTGCCGCCGCCCCGGTCGCGGTGCCCCGGCCCGCGGCCCTGCCCTATCTCGCGGTGGCCGACGCCCGGGCCGCGCTGACCTGGTACGTCGATGCGCTGGGTGCCGTCGTCGTCGGGGACCCGATCGTCATGGACGACGGCCGGATCGGGCACGCCGAGCTGACGCTCTCCGGTGGCGTGCTGTACCTGGCCGACGAGTTCCCCGAGCTCGGCCTGAAAGCACCTGCGGCCCAGTCTGTTTCGGTGAGCCTGATGCTCAACGTGCGCGATACCGACGCCGCGCTCGCGCAGGCCCGGGAGCACGGCGCGCAGGTGCAGCGGGAACCGTACGACGCCCACGGCTCACGGACCGCGGTCGTGATCGACCCGTTCGGGCACCGCTGGATGCTCACCGGACCGGTCCCGGTCACTGTCCCGATCGAGCACGGCGACATCGGCTACATCTCGGTGCAGACACCGGACGCGCAGCGGGCCGCCGCGTTCTACCGGCACGTCCTCGGCTGGGACTACGACCCCGACACCCGCAAGGTGACGGGCAACCGCATGCACACCGGCATCTTCGAGACCACCGGCCCGCAGACGGTGTTCTGCTGCTACGCGGTGCGTGATCTCGACGCCGCCCGGCAGGCGATCCTGGACGCGGGCGGCCGGGTGGGCACGCCCGAGGAGCACGCGTGGGGCCCGACGCTCGACGCCACGGATGCGCTCGGCACCGACTTCGCGGTGTTCCAGCCGGCGCCGGGAATTGCCCGGCCCGAGCTGAACGGCGCAGGGCCAGGCGAACTTTCGTATATGACGTACTACGTCACCGACTCGGCCGCGTTCAAGGATTTCTACGGCGCGGTGCTGGGGTGGACGTTCGAGCCGGGGCGCATCGAGGACGGCTGGGCAGTGCAGGGTTGCCACCCGATGTCCGGCGCGGCCGGCGGCGCCGCACAGTCCGTCGCCGTCCCGATGTGGACCGTGACCGACATCGACGCCGCGGTGGCGCGGGTCCGCGAGGCCGGGGGCACCGTCATCGACGAACCGTCCCGGCAGCCGTACGGCATGTCGGCGGAGTGCATCGACGACCAGGGCGCCCGGTTCTACCTCGGCGCTTTCTGAGGGATTTGTGCACGATTTTCCGCGCCCCGCGCGGAAAATCGTGCACAAATCCCTAGAGGACGTCGGCGATCGGGACGGCGGCCGCGACCTTGGCGCGGTTCTTCATCACCTTGCCCGGCATGCCACCGCCGACGACGCCGCTGACAGCGCCGTCGCGCTCGTAGAACGCCAGGAACTTGCGGCCGTCGTCCTCGACGATGTGCACGGTGTCACCGGCCTTGGGCTCACCGAGGCACTGGATTTTGACGTCGTACTGGTCGCTCCAGAAGTAGGGCACCACCACGGCAGCGGTGGCATCCTGGCCCAGCATCGCCGGCACGATCACCCGCGCCTGCTCGGCCACATTGCTCCAATGTTCCACGCGCACTTGGTGTCCCGCGGCGTCACGCCAGGAGGCGACGTCACCGATGGCCCACACGTTCGGGGCACTGGTTCGGCCGGCGGCGTCGCACACGACGCCGTTGTCGACGGCGATGCCGCTACCTTCGAGCCAGTCGGTCGACGGGCGCGACCCGATACCGACGACGACGACGTCGGCGTCGAGTTCGGTGCCGTCGGCCAGCTGCACCTTCTCGACGTGGCCGGAGCCCGTCACACCGGTGACCCCGACTCCGCACCGCACGTCGACACCCTCGGCGCGGTGCAGCCGGGCCACCAGTTCACCGATCTCGGTACCGAGCACCGACGCCAGCGGCGTGGGCTGCGGCTCCACGATGGTCACCTCGACACCCATCTTGCGCAGGCTGGCCGCCACCTCGCAGCCGATGAACCCGGCGCCGATCACCACGGCACGCTTGGCCGAACCGGCATGCTCACGCAGCGCCAGCGACTCGTCGTAGGTGCGCAACACCCGGATGCCGTCGAGGGCGGGCAGCGACGGGATGGTGCGCGGCACCAGGCCGGTGGCGATGACCAGCTCGTCGTACGCGACGACCTCGCCGTTGGCGCGCGTCACCGTCTGGGCCTCGGTGTCCAGCTTGACCGCGCCCGAGCCGAGCAGCAGCGTGATGTCGTTGTCGGCGTAGAACTCGGCGGGCTTGAGCGTCGTGTCGTCGACCTCGGCGCGCAGCACGTCCTTGGACAGTGGCGGCCGGTCGTACGGCAGATGGACCTCGTCGCTGATCAGCGTGATCGGCCCGGCGTACTCCGCTTTGCGCAGCTGCTCGGCGGTACGTGCAGCGGCCAGACCGCCACCGACGATGACGATGCCTCCGTTTGTAGTCACGTCGGCTTTCTTACACGATGCGGCCGGTGCGAGGTAGGCCACCCTGTGCTTACCTGCTCAGCATTCCGGCAGGGGTTCAGGCGTGGCCCCGGCCACCGACCCGGCGCTCGACGATGTTCGACAGCACCACGATGCTCTCGCTGCGCTCGATCGCCGCACTGCCCCGGATCCGCTCCAGCACCGCCTCCAGGTGCCGCATGTCCCGGGTCATGAGATGCAGGATCGCGTCGGACGTGCCGGTCACCGTGGCGGCCGAGACCACCTCGGGGATGCCCTCCCAGGCCTCCCGCAGCTGCGCCGGCGTGATGGTGCCGTGGCAGTACACCTGAACGTATGCCTCTGTCCCCCAACCGATCACGTTCCGGTCGACGACCGTCGTGAAGCCCCGGATGACGCCGGTGGCCAGCAGCCGGTCGACGCGGCGTTTGACAGCGGGCGCCGACAGGCCCACCCGTTCGCCGATCTCGGCGAACGTGGCGCGCGCGTTGTCCGCCAACTCGGCCAGGATGCGCTCGTCGGTCTCGTCGACGCTTTCCACCGGCCGCACACCTCCCTCACGCAATAGATTGTCGAATCGCGAGTGATCAAACAATAGATCTGTTACATATGCGCAACAAGCATCGATTGCTTGCGCGCAATAGTGCTCCTACCATCGAATTATGACGATTACTGATGTCGTCAAGATGGCGACACCGAATTCAGGCTGGCGACCGGACCGGGTGGCCCGCCCCCGGCACTATGTGATGACCCGGCCCACGCATTTCGCCGTCGAATATGCGATCAACCCGTGGATGGACACCTCTACCCCCGTGGATGCGGCGCTGGCGGTGCGGCAGTGGGAGCATCTGGTCCGGACGTACCGCAGCCTCGGGCACACCGTCGAACTGGTCGAGCCGATTCCCGGACTGCCCGACATGGTCTACGCCGCCAACGGCGGGCTGGTGCTCGACGACGGGTTCGAGAAGGTGGCCATCATCGCCCGCTTCACCTACCCGCAGCGGACCGGAGAATCGGTGGCCTATGCCGGATGGCTGATGGACCACGGATACTGCCCGCTGTATACCGAGCACACGAATGAGGGCCAGGGCGACCTGCTGATCACCGGGTCAAAGATCCTGGCCGGCTACGGATTCCGCACCGACCGACAGTCGCACGACGAGGTCGCCAAGCTGTCCGGGCTGCCGTTGGTCAGCCTGCAGTTGGTCAACCCCCGCTTCTACCACCTCGATACCGCGCTGGCCGTGCTGGACGACGAGACCATCGCGTTCTATCCCCCGGCCTTCGGCGCCACGTCGGTCGCGTTGCTGCGCAAGATGTTTCCCGGCGCCATCGAGGTGTCCGATGCCGACGCCCACGTGCTCGGCCTGAACGCGGTGTCCGACGGGCTGAACGTCGTGCACCCGGCCGCGGCCACCGGGTTCGCCGCGCAGCTCGCCGACGCCGGTTTCCGGCCGGTCGGTGTCGACCTGTCCGAGTTGCTCAAGGGCGGCGGATCGGTGAAGTGCTGCACCTTGGAGGTGTACCCGGCGTCATGCTGAAAGCCGTTGCGGGGACACCGGAAAGCACGGCCGAGCTGATCGCCCTCGACGACCGCTACGCCGCGCACAACTACGCCCCGCTGCCGGTCGTCGCGGCGTCCGCCGACGGCGTGTGGATCACCGACCCCGAAGGGCGCAGCTACCTGGACTGTCTCGCGGCGTATTCGGCGGTGAACTTCGGCCACCGCAATCCCGAGATCCTGGCGACCGCGCATGCCCAGCTGGACACCGTGACGCTCGTCAGCCGCGCCTTCCACTCCGACCGCCTCGGCCCGTTCTGCGCCGCTCTCGCCCAACTGTGCGGCAAGGAGCTGGTGCTGCCCATGAACAGCGGTGCCGAGGCGGTGGAGAGCGCGATCAAGGTCGCGCGCAAGTGGAGTCGCGACGTCAAGGGCACTACCGACCCGAACATCGTCGTGGCACGCGGCAACTTCCACGGCCGCACGACGACGATCATCAGCTTCTCCGACGACGACACGGCGCGGTGCGGTTTCGGCCCGTACACACCGGGCTTCCGGTTGGTGCCGTTCGGGGACGCCGATGCGCTCGCGGCGGCCGTCGACGACGACACTGCCGCGGTGCTGATCGAGCCGATCCAAGGCGAGGCCGGAATCATCGTGCCGCCCGACGACTATCTGCCCCGGGTCCGCGCGCTGTGCACCGAGCGCCACGTACTGATGATCGCCGACGAAATCCAGTCCGGTCTGGCCCGCACCGGCCGTACCTTCGCGTGCGACCACTGGGGCGTCGTGCCCGACGTCTACGTGCTGGGCAAGGCACTGGGCGGCGGCGTCGTGCCGCTGTCCGCGGTGGTGGCCGACCGGGACGTGCTCGGCGTGCTGCACCCCGGCGAGCACGGATCGACGTTCGGCGGCAATCCGCTGGCCGCGGCCATCGGCACCACGGTGGTCGGCATGCTGCAGCGTGGCGAATTCCAAGCCCGGGCAACCGAACTCGGCCGGCACCTGCACGCCCGCCTGACGGCGATGATCGGGCACGGCGTGACTGCCGTGCGTGGGCTGGGCCTGTGGGCGGGCGTCGACCTCGATCCGGCCGTCGGCACCGGCCGGGAGGTCAGCTTGCGGCTGGCCGAGCGCGGTGTGCTGACCAAGGACACCCACGGCCCGACCCTGCGGTTCGCCCCGCCACTGGTCATCACCCGCGCCGAAATCGATTGGGCGATGGACCGATTCGCCGAGGTGCTGGCCGGGCCGACGGACGTGCGGTGGTAGACCGATAGGATGCGCTTCAATCCGCCACCCGACTGGCCGCCGTTTCCACCCGACTGGCAGCCAGGCCCGGACTGGCAGCCCGATCCTTCCTGGCCGCCACCACCGCCGGGCTGGCCGATGTGGGTGGACGACCAATACCGTTACGCCCCAACAGAACCGGCGCCGCGGTCCGGAAAACGGAAATGGTGGATCATCGGCGGTGCGGTGCTCGCCGTCGTCGCCCTGGTGGCCGGCGGCACCGTCGTCGCCACCAAACTCTCGCGCGACAACGCGGCGGCACCGAGCGCGACGCCGACGCCGTTCAACGGCCTGACCATCGTGCCGACGCACCCACCGGAGCCGACGGACTTCGACACCTGGACCCGCGTCGGCGACGTCGAAGCCACGTTCACCAACGACGGCCGGGCGGTACGCCTCGAGTCGAACGCCAACCCGACGGCCGCCTGGGCGGGTCTGCTCCAGCCCGGCGACCCGGCGTGCTCACTGCGGTTCACCGGGCGCGTCCGCACCGCGTCGGGCGGTTACACCCTCGGGCTCACCACGGAGGCCGGTCCCGCCGAAACCGATTCCGGCCCGATCCCCACACCGCCCGACAACGGCTGGCACGCGATCGATGTGACGATCACGAAGGCCGGCGAGGTCGCGGTGGATCTCGACGGCAAGTCCGCGCTGCGCCGCACGACAACGCCCGGCTGCGGCCGTCCCGCGATCAGAATCTCGGCGGGCGCAACGGAATTCGCTGACGTGCTGGTCGGTCAGGTGTCCGCGTAGGTCAGTACTTCATGACGCCGCGGTCGACGGCGATCTGCGAACCGGAGATGGTCCCCGAGCCCGGGCCGGCCAGCCAGGTCACCACGTCGGTGACCTCTTCCGGCGTCATGAACTCCTGCAGACCGGCCTTGCCGTCGTGAGAGACGGGCTTGTACGGCATCGGCGCGAAGCTGTGCAGGTAGGTCGGGTACTTGGCGAAGATCGCACCCATGGCCTCGGGCTCGATCATCGGCGTCATGATCGAGTAGGGGTGGATCGAGTTGACCCGGATGCCGAACTCGCCGACCTCGAGGGCCAGGGCGTTGGTCAGACCGACGAGGCCGAACTTCGAGGCCGCGTAGTGGCCGTTGCCCGGCGTCGCCTTGAGGCCCGCCGAGGAGCTGACGATGATGATCGACCCGCCGTTGCCCGCCTCGATCATCGCCGGGACGACGGCCCGGATGGTGCGCCACGTGCCCGAGAGGTTGACGTTGACGACGCTGTCCCACTGGTCTTCGTCCATCTCGAACAGCCGTCCCCAGCTCAGGACACCGGCGTTGGCGACCAGAATGTCGAGGCGGCCGAACTGCTCGACAGCGTCGGCGACGACCTGCTGCTGTGCGGCCAGGTCACGGATGTCGACCTCGCGGGCGAGGACCTTGCGGCCTTCGGCCTCGACGAGGCGTGCGGTCTCGGCCAGATCCTCCGACGTCGGCATCGGGTAGGTGATGGTGTCCGAGACGGGACCACAGATATCGATGGCCACGACGTCGGCGCCTTCGCGCGCGAACCGGACTGCATGCGCGCGCCCCTGGCCCCGGGCAGCCCCGGTAACAAACGCCACTTTGCCTTCGAGTGCTCCGCCTGCCGCCATCGCCAGTCCTTCCATCACAGTTCGCGCGAGTTCTTAGCCAGGCTAGCAGCAAAACTGGAACGTGTTCTAACAATGCCCGGCCACCGGGATGGCTACAACTCGGCGATGATCTGGGCGCGCTTCGCGGTGTACTCGGCCTCGCTGATGGTGCCCATGGCGCGCAGCGTCTCGATCTCCTGCAGCCGCTGCGCTGTCGACGGCGCCGGTGGCGGCGGCACGACAGGCGGCGCCGCGGCGGCCGGCGCCGCCGCCGGCTCGCGCTCAGCGGCAGTGGCCCGCCGGACCACGTCCATCACCTGTTGCCGCACCGCTGGATTCGAGCGCAGGTCGGCGATTCCGCTGAGGGCCACCCCGTTCGACTTGAGGATCTGCAGGATGTCCATGATCGGACCCGACCGTCCCGTCAGGTCATAGGTGCGCCCGTCCTGCTCCGAGGTCAAGCGGACCGGCATCATGCCGGACACCAATGCGCTTCGCTCCCAGTCGATATGGAACTTGTTGGTCGCCGGGTTGACCATCACGACCAGCTTGCGGGCGGTGATCATCGGCAGCCGGCTCACCGAGGCCAGCACCTTGTCCTGCGCATCGAACGGAGCCAGCTGCGGCCCGGTGATGTGCAGATTGAGTTTCACCAGTGGCTGGTCGTTGACCCGGGTGCCGGTCTCCCCGATCCCGGTGACCTCGGCCAGCCCCAGTATCCCGCTGGCCTCGAGTTCCTCGAGCTCCGCCGACCGCATCTGGCCGAAGCCCGCCAACCCCAGCGCGACGAGTACGTCGATCGCCGTGACCAGCAGGCCCGCCCAGAACATCCACTTCAGCAATTCGTCCTGGCCGGTGTAGAAGTACACCGCCAGGAAGATGGGGCCCACCAGCCCGCCGCACAGCAGGACCATGACCTGAGCCTTGAGGTAACGCACCAGCATGTCAGCCACGCTCCTTGATCAGCCGAACCGATGCGAGAGACTTTAGTGCGGCTCAGTCGCCGAGGACGTCCAACAGGACGAACGAGAAATTGTCGGCGGCGCCATTGGCCCGGGCCGTCCCGATGATGATGGCCGAACCGTCGCCCCGGTCGTTGCACGCGGTGGCCGCCTGCAGATCGTGATGCTCCATCTGCCCGTGCACACCGTCAGAGCACATCAGGTAGCTGCCGGGCTGCAGCGGCGTCGCGGTCAGGTGCGCCGCGATGGGCACGCCCTGCCCGAGCGACTGCGTGATGATGTTGGTGGGCCGGCCCGACGCGTCGAGGACGGCGTCGTCGACCGAAACCTGCGTCAGCGTCTCGCCCGCAACCGAATACACCCGGCTGTCCCCGACATTGAAGACGATCACCTCGTCGGCCGTCAGGCAGACCCCGGCGATGGTGGTACCCATGCCGGCGAGTTCGGTGTCGCGGCCCATGTCGTACAGCCAGTCGCTGACATACGACAGCGACGACGTGATGTCGTCGCCGCCGGTCCAGCCCGGCGACATGGTCGCGATCATGCTCAGCGCCGTCCGGCTCGCGACGTCGCCGCCGACGTGCCCGCCCATGCCGTCGCACACCGCGCAGACGAACGGGGCGCCCGGCTGCATCCGCATCTCCACCAGGACGCCGTTGTGCGTCTGGCTGACCCAGCCGCCGACCATCACGGCATCTTCGTTGCGCTTGCGCCGCAATCCGGTGTCGGTGAATGCCCGTACGTTCACCCGCACGACAGGCCACCCCTCATCGTGTTCCCCTCCATCGCGAACGATCCTGCCATCCTGCCGGTAAAAGCACTGCGCCGACACCTCTTTCTCACGGCAAAACAAAGCGCCGCCCACCCTTTCGGGTGAGCGGCGCTCCGCTTGGAAAAACTAGATCACTTGATGATCTTGGTGACGCGACCCGCGCCGACGGTACGACCGCCCTCACGGATGGCGAAACGCAGACCCTCGTCCATGGCGACCGGCTGGATCAGCACGACGGAGATGTCGGTGTTGTCACCGGGCATGACCATCTCGGTGCCCTCGGGGAGGGTAACCACGCCCGTCACGTCCGTGGTACGGAAGTAGAACTGCGGGCGGTAGTTGTTGAAGAACGGCGTGTGGCGGCCACCCTCGTCCTTGGACAGGATGTAGACGCTGCCCTCGAACTCGGTGTGCGGGGTGGTGGTGCCGGGCTTCACGACGACCTGGCCACGCTCGACCTCTTCGCGCTTGATACCACGAACCAGCAGACCGACGTTGTCGCCGGCCTGGCCCTGGTCGAGCAGCTTGCGGAACATCTCGACACCGGTGACGGTGGTCTTGGTCGTGGTCGGGCGGATGCCGACGATCTCGACCTCTTCGTTGACGTTGATCACGCCACGCTCGACACGGCCGGTCACCACGGTGCCACGACCGGTGATGGTGAAGACGTCCTCAACGGGCATCAGGAACGGCTTGTCGGTCTCGCGAACCGGGTCCGGGATGGACTCGTCGACGGCCTCCATGAGCTCCTCGACAGACTTGACCCAGGTCGGGTCGCCCTCGAGCGCCTTCAGCGCCGAGACGCGGACCACGGGGGCCTCCTCGTCGAAGTCCTGAGCCGACAGCAGCTCGCGGACCTCCATCTCGACGAGCTCCAGGAGCTCCTCGTCCTCAACCATGTCGGACTTGTTCAGCGCGACGAGGATGTAGGGCACGCCGACCTGGCGGGCGAGCAGCACGTGCTCACGGGTCTGCGGCATCGGGCCGTCGGTGGCGGCGACCACGAGGATTGCGCCGTCCATCTGGGCGGCACCGGTGATCATGTTCTTGATGTAGTCAGCGTGACCGGGGGCGTCCACGTGGGCGTAGTGGCGCTTGTCCGTCTGGTACTCAACATGCGAGATGTTGATGGTGATACCGCGCTGACGCTCCTCGGGCGCGTTGTCGATCTGGTCGAATGCGCGCGATTCGTTCAAATCGGGGTACTTGTCGTGCAGAACCTTGGTGATTGCTGCAGTCAGCGTGGTCTTGCCGTGGTCAACGTGACCGATGGTCCCGATGTTGACGTGCGGCTTCGTCCGCTCGAACTTCGCCTTCGCCACTTCTGTGTCCTCCTGGACTTGTTGGTGCTTTGGTTAAGCAGTGTTGATGTGTTCAGTTGTGTGGTCTGCCGCAGCAAACGGGTCAGAGACTACTGGCCCGTCGCCTTGGCGATGATCTCCTTCGACACGTTCGCCGGAACTTCGGCGTACGAGTCGAACACCATGGAGTAGTTCGCCCGGCCCTGGGTCTTCGACCGGAGGTCGCCGACGTAGCCGAACATTTCGGACAGCGGAACCTGTGCCTTGACGACACGAGCACCACTGCGCTCCTCCATGGCCTGGATCTGGCCACGGCGGGAGTTCAGGTCGCCGATCACGTCGCCCATGTAGTCCTCGGGCGTGGTGACCTCGACGGCCATGATCGGTTCCAGGATGACCGGCTGCGCGGCAGACGCAGCCTTCTTCAGTGCCTGCGAACCGGCGACCTTGAAGGCCATTTCCGACGAGTCGACGTCGTGGTAGGCGCCGTCGAGCAGCGTCACCTTGAGGTTGACCAGCGGGTAGCCGGCCAAGATGCCGTACTGCATCGCGTCCTGCGCACCGGCATCCACCGACGGGATGTACTCACGCGGGATACGGCCACCGGTGACCTTGTTCTCGAATTCGTAGGTCGCACCGTCTTCGCCGACGAAGGGCTCGACGTTGATGATGACCTTCGCGAACTGGCCCGATCCACCGGTCTGCTTCTTGTGGGTGAACTCCACGTTCTGCACGGCCTTGCGGATGGTCTCGCGGTAGGCGACCTGCGGCTTACCGACGTTGGCCTCGACCTTGAACTCGCGACGCATGCGGTCCACCAGGATGTCCAGGTGGAGCTCGCCCATACCGCCGATGACGGTCTGGCCGGTCTCCTGGTCCAGGTGCACCTTGAAGGTCGGGTCCTCTTCGGCGAGCTTCTGGATCGCCGTGCCCAGCTTCTCCTGGTCGCTCTTGGTCTTGGGCTCGATGGCCACCTCGATGACCGGGTCCGGGAACGTCATGGACTCCAGCACGATCTGGTTGGCCGGGTCGCACAGGGTGTCACCGGTGGTGGTGTCCTTGAGGCCGATGACCGCGTAGATGTGACCGGCGGCAGCCGACTCGACCGGGTTCTCCTTGTTGGAGTGCATCTGGAACAGCTTGCCCAGACGCTCCTTCTTGCCCTTGGTCGAGTTGATGACCTGAGCACCGGAGTCGACCTTGCCCGAGTAGACGCGGACGTAGGTCAGCTTGCCGAAGAACGGGTGCGTGGCGACCTTGAACGCCAGGCCCGAGAACGGCTCGTCGGCCGACGGCTTGCGCGAGATGATCTCGTCTTCCTTGCCCGGGACGTGGCCTTCGGCGGCCGGGACGTCCAGCGGGGTCGGGAGGTAGTCGATGACCGCGTCGAGCATGGGCTGCACACCCTTGTTCTTGAACGCGGAACCGCACAGCACCGGGTACGCGGCGCTGGTGACGGTGAGCTTGCGCAGACCGCCCTTGATCTCCTCGATGGTCAGCTCTTCGCCGCCCAGGTACTTCTCCAGCAGCGCCTCGTCGGTCTCGGCGACCGCCTCGATCATGGCGGTGCGGTACTCCTCGGCCTTCTCCTGCAGGTCGGCCGGGATGTCGACGACGTCGTACTTCTCGCCGAGCTTGGTCTCGCCGCGCCAGACCTTGGCCTTCATCTCGACCAGGTCGACGACGCCCTCGAAGTCACCTTCGGAGCCGATCGGCAGCTGGATCGGGATGACGTTGGCGCCCAGGCGGTCCTTCATGGTCTGGACCGAGAAGTAGAAGTCGGCGCCCAGCTTGTCCATCTTGTTGACGAAGCAGATGCGCGGCACGTCGTACTTGTCGGCCTGGCGCCACACCTGCTCGGACTGCGGCTCCACGCCTTCCTTGCCGTCGAAGACGGCAACGGCACCGTCGAGCACGCGCAGCGAACGCTCCACCTCGACGGTGAAGTCGACGTGGCCCGGGGTGTCGATGATGTTGATCTGGTTGTCGTTCCAGAAACAGGTGGTGGCAGCGGAGGTGATGGTGATACCACGCTCCTGCTCCTGCTCCATCCAGTCCATGGTGGCCGCGCCGTCATGGACCTCACCGATCTTGTACGAGATACCGGTGTAGAAGAGGATGCGCTCGGTCGTCGTCGTCTTGCCGGCGTCGATGTGCGCCATGATGCCGATGTTGCGGACCTTGTTCAGGTCGGTCAGCACGTCCTGTGCCACGGCTAGATTCCCACTCTTTCAGTTGCTTTAAGTAAATCCGCGTCGCCCGGTAGGGCGGTCAGTTGTGAATCAGATGCGCCGGCCGCCGACATTGGCGGCCGGCGATTGAGTCACCAGCGGTAGTGCGCGAAGGCCCGGTTCGCCTCGGCCATCTTGTGGGTGTCCTCGCGTCGCTTGACGGCGGCACCCAGACCGTTGCTGGCGTCCAGGATTTCGTTGGCCAGGCGCTCGACCATGGTCTTCTCGCGGCGAGCCTTCGAGAAGCTGACCAGCCAGCGCAGCGCCAGGGTGGTCGAACGGTCCGGGCGAACCTCGACCGGCACCTGGTAGGTCGCGCCACCGACACGGCGGCTGCGGACCTCGAGGGACGGCTTGACGTTGTCCATGGCGCGCTTCAGCGTCACGACGGGGTCGGTGCCGGTCTTCTCACGAGCCTGCTCAAGGGCGCCGTAGACGATGCGCTCGGCCAGCGACTTCTTGCCGTCCAGCAGCACCTTGTTGACGAGCTGGGTGACCAGCTGCGAACCGTAGACCGGGTCGTTGACCAGCGGCCGCTTCGGCGCGGGGCCCTTGCGTGGCATTAGCTCTTCTCCTTCTTGGCGCCGTAACGGCTGCGTGCCTGCTTGCGGTTCTTGACACCCTGGGTGTCCAGCGAGCCGCGGATGATCTTGTAGCGCACACCGGGGAGGTCCTTCACACGACCGCCACGCACGAGCACCATCGAGTGCTCCTGCAGGTTGTGGCCTTCACCCGGGATGTAGGCCGTGACCTCAACCTGGCTCGTCAGCTTCACACGGGCGACCTTGCGCAGCGCCGAGTTCGGCTTCTTGGGGGTGGTGGTGTACACGCGGGTGCACACACCACGACGCTGCGGGCTGCCCTTGAGCGCCGCGGTCTTGACCTTGGCGGTCTTGTCGTGGCGACCCTTGCGGACCAGCTGGTTGATGGTTGGCATCTATCGGCTTTCTGTGTTGCGTTCGTACTGCGGTTTAAGTCTCTGTACTGCGGTTTTCGTCCGATCGCATACCCCGCGTCCGGGCGTGTCGCACGAGGCTAGGCACAGACCTTTCGGTGCACCACGGACATGCGAATTGGCCCGGCGTGCAGGCATGCCTACAAACACAATGGATGCAAGCGCCCAGTCGGCCAGGCACGAACCACCACGATACCAGTACGGACCGCCACGATCCAAACCCGCACGGGGCACTCAAACCGCAGGTCAGAACGGTGTAGCCGGGATCGTGATCAACACCTTACCGTTGGCGCGATCCCCATCGGGTCATCAGAACCACTCCGAGGATGACCGCGAAGATCACCACCACCCCGCCGCCGAGAACCGCGATTCGTGGCACCGACCAGAACGACGGCGCGATCTGACCCGCCTGCACCGACTGCACCGATATCGGCAGCGGCCCGCCGGCCACCACGGCGGCGAACGACTTCGCCGAATCGGCGGTGAACTGCCCGTGGATCTGGGTGCGTCCCGTCGTGATGGGTTCCAGCAGCGCCGGCGCACTGACGACCTGGGTGTCGACCGTGAAAGCGGTCCGGGCGCCGGTGTTGGCCGCGGTGAACGTCGACCAGACGTCGGCGGCCTTGTCGTCGAAGGTGACGAAGACGACGAAGTCGCCGCGCTGCCCGCCCTGGCGCGCCGAGGCGTCCTTGATCTGGTCACCGCCGATGATCGACTTGTCCAGCAGATACACCTGCTTGCCGTCGTCGGAGCAGGTGACGAGCGGCAGCTTGGGGTCGTCATGGTCGGCGAGCGCGTCCGGCTGCCCGCGGCGCGTGGCCTGGAACTGCAGCGACAACACCTGAATCTGCGGCTGGGTGCTCTGCCGCAGCGCCTTCTCATCGGCGATGCGCTGGCTGTCGGCCGCCTTCGGGGCCGACGGGGTCTGGGACGCCGGCTCGGCCTGCGCTGGAATCGTGTGGATGACGGGCCGTATATAGAGGCGGCCGACGGCGGTGATGCCGCGCAGCTGCGCCTCGGTGACGTCGGTGGCGCTGACCTTGAGCGTGTTCCCGTCCAGCCCGACGGTCACGTCGTGGCCACCGAGGTGGTTGATCCGGGATTCGACGACCTTGCGGGTCTGCGCGAGGGCATCCGGCGCCGTTCCGGGCGGCGCCTGAATCGCGACCGACGCGTGGACCACCGGACGGGGCGGGCCGGCGCGCCAGATGTCCCGGGTCACGAACACCGTCGCGCCATAACTGAGGATCAGCACTGCCAGCACCAGGGCGACCAGCCAGCGGGGCACACCGGACGGCGCGGGCACGGGCGGCGGCCACCCGGGCGGCATCGCCGGTGGCATCCCCGGCGGCATGAAGCCCGGCGGTGGTGGCTGGGGCGGGTGCGGCGGCTGCCAGCCGCTGTGGTCGTCAGACATCACGCGCTCCCCTGATCAAGCCGAGTCGCGCTCGTTCATCCCTCGGGCCAGCCGTACCACCATGTCGGTGAACACCGCGTCGGTGTCGACACCGTCCATCACGCCCGTCATCTCCAGCAACACGAAACCGTGCAGGGCCGACCAGAACTCCAGCGCCGCATAGAAGGCGTTCTCACCGTCGAGTCCGTACGACGCCAGAACCGCGATCACCGGCCCGGCCGCCGCGTGCGTCGCGGCGGTGTACTCGGGGTCGTCGCCACCCAGCGGCATCCGGGTGAAGGCCGAGTACCGACCCGGATGGTGATGGGCGTAGCTGCGGTAGGCACTGGCCATGGCCATCACGGCGTCGTCCCGGCTGCGGCCCTCGCCGACCGTGTTGAGCATGCCGATGATGTCGTCGATGACGCGCATCCGGACGGTGCGGCGCAGGTCATCGAGGCTCTGCACGTGGTTGTACAGCGACGGGCCCTTGGTGCCGAGCTGGTTGGCCAGTGCGTTGATGGTCAGCGCATCCCAGCCCTCGCGGTCGAGGAAGGTCAGTGCCGCGCTGACGATCGAGTCCCGGCTGAGCTTGGTGGCCCGCGCCGCCGCCCGCGGCCGCACCGGCGCAGCCGGTCGGGCATCCCCAACCGCTTGCGACTCTGGCCGAGGTGCCATCTGCCCGATCCTCCGGTGTTCTATCGTGATTCCACGGACCGCGGCGCGGTCGGTTAACTAATGACTCTAACCTCTGGACGCTGCAGATACGTTGCCATTTGGGCGAATCTTGTAACCGCGTCTCATGGCAAGTCCCACAGAACGGACGAACCCACTCCGCAGCACCTGCCTCGCAACGTAGGCTCCCAGATACCGCAACACCGTGCACATCGCCGGACCAGAACGAAGGGAACCATCGTGAGTCGCACAGCATGGGGAACCGCATTGCTTGCCGGACTGCTGACGGTCCCGTTCGCGGTCGGCGCACCCAACGCCGCCGCGGTCAACGATGACACCCACATCGTCGGCACGGGCATCACCCAGACCCTCGACTGCCACAACGGCACCCTGTTCGTCAACGGTAGCGGCAACACCATCACCGCGTTCGGTACCTGCTGGGCTGTCACCGTCCAGGGCTCGTCCAACACCGTCATCGCCGACACGATCGTCAACGACGTCACCGCCTACGGCTTCAATCAGACGGTCATATTCCACAATGGGGATCCGGCACTCATCGACGTCGGTCACCAACTGGGATTGGGCAACCGGCTCAACAAGATCCCCTGACCGGGTTCCGCACCGGGTGCCGGTAACGCCGACAGGGAGGGACACCGCATGAACCCCAACCGAATCGCGATGGCGGCGGGCGTCGTCACCGCAGCCGCTCTGCTGCTGACCGGCTGCGGATCGCAGGACAGCAATTCCGGTAGCAGCAGTTCGAGCGCCGCCGGCACGGCAGGCACCTCCGGCGTGCCGACGACAGCGCAGGTCGAGGTGGGCAACACCATCAACTACAGCGCCGTCGGCACCACGCGGGAAATCGACTGCGGCAGCGGCAAATCGCTGACCGTGGGCGGCGCCAACAACACGCTGACCGTCAAGGGCACCTGCGCGAAGGCCAACATCGGCGGCACCGACAACAAGGTGACGTTCGACAAGGTCGACCAGGAGCTCGACGTCGTCGGCATGCACGCCACCGTCACCTACAAGGACGGCTCGCCGAAGGTCAGCAACACGGGCTCCGGCAACACCGTCACCAAGGGCTGAACCTCACGCCTGAGCGCCGTGCCGGCCCGCTCCCCCGGCGAACCGCTGCGCGCCCGCGAGCGACTCCGCGGCCACCTGTGAGAGGCTGGCGAACTCGAATTCCATTGCGGATTGCTCGGATTCGCCCCACTGCCGCAGCGCGGACATCCGGTCGGCGCGCAGACACAACTGCGGCAGTGCCGCCAGCTGGTGCGCGAGTTCTTCGGCCTTCGCCCGGGCCTGCCCGTGCGGCACGACGCGGTTCGCCAGGCCGATCTGCAGCGCCTCGGCGGCGTCGACGGCACGGCCGGTGAGGATCAGGTCCATGGCCCGGCTGTGTCCGATCAGCCGCGGCAGCCGGACCGTGCCACCGTCGATGAGCGGGACACCCCAGCGCCGGCAGAACACGCCGAAGGTCGCATCCTCCTCGACGACGCGCAGGTCGCACCACACCGCGAGCTCGAGCCCGCCGGCGACGGCGTAGCCGCTGACCGCGGCGATCACCGGTTTGGACAGCATCATCCGGCTCGGGCCCATCGGCCCCGGCCCCGTCCGGTGTGTCTGGTTCATCTCCGGGGTGCCGAACGCCTTGAGATCCGCTCCGGCACAGAAGGTTCCGTGGTCGCCCCACAACACCGCCACGGCGGCGGAGTCGTCGCGGTCGAACTCGTCGAACGCCTGGTACAGCGCTGCTGCCGTCGGCCCATTGACGGCGTTGCGGGCGGCGGGCCGGTCGATGATGACCGTCGTCACCGGCCCGTTCTTCTCGACGCGCACAGGTTCTGTCATGATGCCTCCATCGGTTCGTCGCGCCGCGCCACCAGCTCGGCGGCGAAGTCTGCATAGGCCTGCCGCAACTGCTCGCCGGGCCAGTCGCCCGGGAGCAGTTCGGCAGGTAGCACAGGGTCGGCCAACAGGTGCCGGACGATCGCGGCCGCCGCCACGAACCGGCCGGGAACGTCGGCGGCCGCAGCGATCTCGTCGAGCAATCGACGAGCGGTCGCGGCCCAGGCGGGCAGATCCCACAGGACGGCGGCCAGGCCCGCCGGATCGTCGTCCCGGCTGGTCAGCACCCGGGCGTTGGCCGTGATCTCCTCCGGCAACTCGCCGGCCAGATTGGCCGGCCGCAGCCACACGCCCTCACGCAGCTCTCCGAACCTGTTCTGCAGCAAGTCGTTTCGCAGTTCGGCCCGGGTCCGAGCAGCGGCGCCGACCGTGGTGATGACGACTGTCGTCCAGTCGCCGTGCCACGGCCGGGTTTTCGGGTCGATGGCGGCATCCTGCCGGCGTTGCCGCGCGAGCAGCCGGTCGGCGAGCCGGTAGCCGTCGGCCGAACGCACCAGATCACCGGCGCTGACCATGCGTGTCAGCGCCACCCGCAGCGTCTGCTCCTTGATATCGAAATCCGAAGTGAGCCGGAGCAACTCGGCCGCGGATGCCCACGCCGGGTGGGCACCCAGCAGCACGCTGAGCACCACCGACCGGGCGGTCATCCGCTTCAGCTCAGCCATGGCCGTCAGACCCCGGAGGCCACCCGGCCCGCGTCACCGAACGGATCGTCACGGTGCCGCACCGCCTGCCGGAATCCGTGCTCGACGGCGTCGGCGACGAACGCGTGCCCCTCGGGTGTGTGCCGGGCGATGCCGTCGAACACCGTGCTGACCATGCGGCTGGTCGCGATCCCCTGCTGCAGCAGCGAGGTGTTGCACGCGAGCTTCGCCATGATCAGCTGGTTGACGGGCATGGCCGCAATGCGGGCGACGAGCCGCTCGGTGCGCTCATCCAGGTCCTCGGGCTCCGGGGCCTCGACCGCCAGCCCCCAGTCGGCGGCCTGCGCCCCGGTGATGCAATCCCCGGTGAACAGCAGGCGTTTCGCGCGCTGGTCGCCCAGGCGGTGCGCCCAGAGGCCGGCGGCGGGCACGCCCCACACCCGCATGGGCGGGTAGCCGATCTTGGCGTCGGAGGCGGCGATCACCTGGTCTGCGTGCAGCGCGATGTCGGTGCCGCCGGCCACGCAGTAGCCGTGGATTTTCACGACGGTCGGTTTGTCGCAGTGCATCAGGCTCGAGAAGCCACGGACGAACCGGCTCATCATCTGGTAATCGATCATCGGATCCCAGGGCTGGTTCGGCAGGTGGTTGACGGCCTGGGTCTTGCCGTCGAGCACCGTGCCCTGGTGCTCGGCGCCGCCGGCGGCTCCGGTGCCGTCGGCGTACGCGCTCAGATCGAAACCGGCACAGAACCCTTCACCGCGGCCGGACACCAGGATCACGTGCACGTTCGGATCGAGGTCGGCCCGTTCGACGCAGGCCGCCAGCTCCAGCGGGGTGTCCGCGACGATCGAGTTGCCCTTCTCCGGACGGTTGAACGTGATCCGGGCGACGCGATCGGTGACCTCGTAGGTCATGGTCTTCAGGTTGTCGAAATCCACCAGCTCAGCCTTCCCGCGAGCAGTCGCAAAACTGTCCCAAACGGCGATATTGGGACAGTTTTACGTCTGCTCGGCAGTTGAAATCAGCCCTTGACGAGGGCGCGTTCGATGATGGGCGCCAGGTCGAGGCCCGTCGGCAGGGTGCCGAACGCGCCGCCCCACTGGCGGTCGAGGCGGCTGACGAGGAACGCCTCGGCCACCGCGGGGTGCCCGTGGCGCACCAGCAGCGCGCCCTGCAACGCCAGCGAGATGTCCTCGGCCACCTTGCGTCCGCGGTATTCGAGCGTCGCCGGATCGGTGAGCTGCGCCTTGAGCGCGTTGACGTGGGCGTCCAGGCGCGGGTCCTGCGCCTGCGCCAACTCGTCGAACAGCACCTCGATGCACTCGGGCTTGGTCGCCATGGCACGCAGCGTGTCGAGCGCGCTGACGTTGCCCGAGCCTTCCCAGATGCCCATCAACGGGGCCTCGCGGTAGAGCCGCGGCATACCCGATTCCTCGGCGTAGCCGTTGCCGCCGAAGCACTCCATGGCCTCCGCGGCGTGCGGCGTCGCCCGCTTGCACACCCAATACTTGGCCGCGGCCAGACCGATGCGGCGGAACAGGCTTTCGCGTTCGTCACCGCGGACGGCGCGGTCGGTGGCGCCGGCCATGCGCATCGCCAGCATGGTGGCGGCCTCGGCTTCGACGGCCATGTCGGCCAGCACGTTGCGCATCAGCGGCTGGTCGATCAGGTAGGCGCCGAACGCCTTGCGGTGCTGGGCGTGGTGCACGGCCTGGGTCAGGCCGGTGCGCATGCTGGTGGCGCTGCCGAGCGTGCAGTCCAGGCGGGTCAGGTTGACCATCTCGATGATGGTCGGCACGCCGCGGCCCTCCTCGCCGACGAGCCAGACGGTCGCGCCGTCGTACTCGATCTCGCTGGAGGCGTTGGCGTGGTTGCCGAGCTTGTCCTTGAGCCGCTGGATGAACATGCGGTTGCGGGTGCCGTCGGGCAGGACGCGGGGCAGGAAGAAGCACGACAGTCCGCCCGGTGCCTGCGCGAGGACGAGGAACATGTCGCCCATCGGCGCCGAGGTGAACCACTTGTGCCCGCGCAGCGAGTAGCTGCCGTCACCGTTGGGCGTGGCCTGCGTGGTGCCGGCGCGGACGTCGGAGCCGCCCTGCTTCTCGGTCATCGACATGCCGGCGGTGATACCGGCTTTGGTGGCAGGCACTTTCAGCTCGGGGTCGTAGACCCGGCTGGTCAGCAGCGGTTCGTAGACCTTGGCCAGTTCGGGGTTGAACCGCAGTGCCGGGACGACGGCGTACGTCATCGAGATCGGGCAGACGTGGCCTGGCTCGGGGGTCCAGGCCGACATCTTCGCCGCACGGACAACGTGGGCGCCGGGACGGTCGTCGGCCCACGGTGCGCCGTGCAGGCCGTGTGTCACCGCGGCGTTCATGAGGTGGTGGTAGGCGGGGTCGTATTCGACCTCGTCGACGCGGTGCCCGTACCTGTCGTGCGTGTGCAGGATCGGGACGTTGCGGTCCGCGAGCTCCCCCCAGCGCTGCGCGACCCGGCTGCCGCCGAGCGCACCGACCTCGTGGACCTCGTCGACACCCCACTCCCCGCCTTCGCGGATGAGGGCCTCGGCGAGCGCCGGGAAGGTGGCGGGGTTGTAGTTCTCCAGCGGCGGGACCTGATTGGTCACGACATGGGTATCGGCCATGTCCCCACTATTACACTTTTACGACAGTCGCACAAGAACTGTATATATGAATGGCAGACGCGGTCCGGCGATCAAGTGGAAAATCTCAATACACTCGCGGCGGAGCTGAACGATGAATGTCAGCAGACACCCAACTCCCAGGAGTCGCACCATGCCTCTGGCCCGACAGGATTGTGCTGCGCTGGTTGTCGGCGGCCCGACCACCGTGCTCGATCTCGGCGGCCTACGCATCGTCAGCGACCCGACCTTCGACGCCCCCGGCCCGCAGGGGTACTTGACGAAAACCCGCGGCCCGGCCGTCACCGAGGAGCAGATCGGCGCCGTCGACGTCGTCCTCGTCAGCCACGACAACCACGTTGACAACTTCGACGAGCGCGGCCGCGCCTTCGCCACGAACGCACCGGTGCTGCTCACCACGATCGGCGGAGCCAGGCGACTGGGCACCCCGGCTGTCGGGTTGCGACCGTGGAGCACCTATACCCTCACCCGGCCCGACACCGGCGAGCTCAACGTCACCGCAGTCCCTGCCGTCCACGGTCCCGAAGACGGCGACCGCGACCCCGACGGGTACGTCAACTGCGAAGTCATCGGGTTCGTGCTTTCCGGTAGCACACTGCCCACGGTCTACATCAGCGGCGACAACGCCTCTCTCCGGACTGTCGGCGAGATCGCCCGTCGCGTCGGCACCATCGATGCAGCCATCCTGCACGCCGGTGCCGCTCGCGTGCCCGGCAAGTTCCGGCATCGGGCGGTCAGTCTCGACAGCATCCGAACCGCGGCCGCCGCCGCGGTTCTGGGCGCCCCGGTCAACATCCCGGTCCACTACGACGGTTGGGCACACTTCACCGAAGGCCGCGACGACATCGCCCGCGCTTTCGACGACGCCGGCATCACCGCGGCCCTGCGCGTCGCCGACCACGGCACCTGGCTGTCGTTGCAGCCGTAGGCGGTGCCGAGTCGGGGCTGCGATGCGCTAGTGCCGCGTCACGACCTCGGTGGCACGGTCGCCACGGTGCACGAAGTAACCCAGCGTCACGATGACGAACCAGATGGCACCCACGAGGATCGCCGTGCGTCCGTCGTCGGTGAAGAACAGCAGCACGACGACGAGCGCCAGGAACCCGAGCGCCAGGAACGTCGTGTACGGCGCGCCCGGCAGGCGGTAGTCCGACGCCGGCAGCACGCCGGCGGCCACCCGCTGGCGATAGATGAAGTGCGACACCAGGATCGAGCCCCACACGAAGATGATGCCGATGGTCGACACCGAGGTGATGTAGGCGAACGCCTTGTCCGGCGACAGGTAGTTCACCAGGACACCGACGCCCATGGTCAGGGCCGAGAAGCAGATGGCGAGCATCGGCACGTGCCGGCTGCTCAGCGCCTGCAGACCGGCGGGCGCGTCACCGCGCTGGGCGAGGCTGCGCACCATGCGGCCCGTCGAATAGATGCCGGAGTTGCACGACGACAGCGCCGCGGTGAGCAGGATGAAGTTCACGATGCCCGCGGCGGCCGGGATGTTGAGGTACTGGAACACCGCGACGAACGGGCTGTGGCCGGCGTGGTAGTTCCGCCAGCCCTGCACCGACAGGATCACGATCAACGCGCCGACGTAGAACAGGCCGATGCGGAAGGGCAGCGTGTTGATGGCCTTGCGCAGCGTCACCTTCGGGTTCTCGGCCTCACCCGCGGTGACACCCACGAGCTCGACACCGACGTAGGCGAACACCACGATCTGCAGGCTCAGCAACGCCGAGCTGAAGCCCGTCGGGAAGAAGCCGCCGTCGTTCCAGAGGTTGGTCACGCTCGGTCCGGTGGCCGGGCCGAAACCGGCGATCGGCAACAGCACACCGATGCCGATGATGATCATGCCGATGATCGCGGTCACCTTGATCATCGAGAACCAGAACTCGGCCTCACCGAAAATCTTCACCGAGATCAGGTTGGCCGCGAACAGCACCAGCAGCACGACCAGCGCCGTCACCCACTGCGGAATGTCGTGCCCCCACGGCCAGTACCGCACGTATTTGCCGGCCACCGTGATCTCCGCCATGCACGTCGTGGCCCACACCGCCCAGTACGTCCAGCCGTTCGCGAACCCGGCGAACCGGCCCATGAACTCCTCGGCGTATTCCGAGATGCTGCCCGACACCGGGCGGTAGACCAGCAGCTCACCGAGCGCCCGCATGATGACGAACACGGCCAGGCCGGCCGCCAGGTACGCCAAGATCAGCGCGGGACCGGCCTTCTCGATGGCCCCGCCGGCGCCGTAGAAGAGGCCGGTGCCGATGGCCCCGCCGATCGCGATCATCTGCACGGTTCTGGCGGACAGACCGCGCTCGTAACCGGCGTCGGGTGTCTCTGTTACCTCAGTGTTGGCGTCTTGCACCCGACGGGTTTATCACAATTGTCGGTGCCGACTAAACGTTCTCGCGCAGGAACGCGATGTCGTCCTTCCGGCCGTCCTCGGACGTCTCGCAGATGACGGGAGCGTCGGCGGCGCGCACCACCGCTGCCAGCAACTGCGGGTCGATCTGGCCCGAACCGAAGTTCGCGTGCCGGTCGGCCCCGGAACCGGCGGCGTCCCGGGAGTCGTTGCAGTGCACCAGATCGATCCGGCCGGTGATGGACTTGATGCGCTCGACCGCGTCGACCAGCGCCTCCCCCGCCGCCCAGGCATGGCAGGTGTCCAGGCAGAAACCGATGCCCTTGTCGCCGATGCGGTCCCACAGCCGGGCGATGGTGTCGAAGTGCCGCGCCATGGCGTGATCGCCGCCGGCGGTGTTCTCCAGGTACACGGGCATGTCGGTCTTGAGGGCGTCGAGCGCCTTCACCCACCGCTCGAAGCCGGCCTCCATGTCGTTGTCGTCGGCATGACCGCCGTGCACGATCACGGCCGTCGCGCCGATCTCGGACGCGGCATCGCACGTGTCCTGCAGGATCTTGCGCGACGGGATGCGCACCTTGTTGTTGGCCGACGCGACGTTGATCAGGTACGGCGCGTGGACGTACAGCGGCACCGTCGACGCCCGCAGGATCTCGGCGTCCTCGCGGGGCGCGGGCTTCTTCCAGCTCTGCGGGTTGCCCAGGAAGAACTGCACCACATCGGCGCCGTCGGCAGCGGCCGCGGCCAGAGGATCGGTGTTGTCGACGTGCGAACCAATCAGCATGTGGCCCAGCCTAGTTGCGCGGCGCGCATGAACCCATGCCGCGGGCCACGTCGACGCGTTGACCGGCGAGGGGCCTCGGGTCGGCGTTCAGAATCGCTCGGTCGGAGGTCAGGACACCCGGAAATGAAAAAGGCCCCCGCGCAGAGCGGGGGCCTTTTCCTCGACTGATTAGCGGTAGTCGCTGTAGCCGTAGTCATCCAGCGGCACGGCAGCACCAGTGGCCTGACCGAAGTCCGGGCTGTAGTACTGATCCTCGTAGGACGGGATCGTGTACGCCGCAGCGCGGGCTTCCTCGGTCGGCTGGACCTGGATGTTGCGGTACCGGTTGATGCCCGTACCAGCCGGGATCAACTTACCGATGATCACGTTCTCCTTCAGACCCTGCAGCTTGTCGCTACGGCAGTTGATGGCCGCATCGGTCAGCACGCGAGTGGTCTCCTGGAACGACGCCGCCGACAGCCACGAGTCCGTGGCCAGCGATGCCTTCGTGATACCCATCAGCACCGGACGTCCGGCCGCGGGCTCGCCGCCCTCGGCCACGACGCGACGGTTCTCGGTCTCGAACTCGCTGCGCTCGGTCAGCGAACCGGGCAGGAACTCCGTCGAGCCCGAGTCGATGATCGTCACGCGACGCAGCATCTGGCGAACGATGACCTCGATGTGCTTGTCGTGGATCGACACACCCTGTGCGCGGTAGACCTCCTGGACCTCCTTGACGAGGTGAATCTGCACCTCGCGGGGGCCCTGGACGCGGAGCACCTCGTGGGGGTTCGCCGAACCCTCCATGAGCTGCTGGCCGACCTCGACGTGGTCACCATCGGCCAACAGGCGCTCGGTGCCGTCGTCGTGCTTGAAGACGCGCAGGCGACGGTTACGACGCGGCAGCTTGTCGTAGACGACTTCCTCGCCACCATCGTCGGGAACGATGGTGATCTTGTAGAACTTGTCGTCCTCTTCCAGCTGCACCCGGCCGGCCACGTCGGCGATCGGAGCGACGTTGCGGGGCACGCGGGCCTCGAACAGCTCCTGGACGCGCGGCAGACCACCGACGATGTCGGCGCCACCGGTGACGCCACCCTGGTGGAAGGTACGCATCGTCAGCTGGGTACCGGGCTCACCGATGGACTGGGCGGCGACGATACCGACGGCCTCGCCGATGTCGACCAGCTTGCCGGTGGCCATCGAGCGGCCGTAGCACTTGGCGCAGACGCCGGTGCCGGTGGCACAGGTCAGCACCGAACGCACCTTGACCGTCGAGATACCCGCAGCCAGAAGGGCCTCGATCGCGGGGTCACCGAGATCGTGGCCACGCTCGACGACGACGTTGCCGTTCGCGTCGACCGCATCGGTGGCCAGGGTCCGCGCGTAGGCGGACGTCTCGACGTGCGCATCGCGCACCAGCGAACCGTCGGCCTGGACCTCGGCCAGCGTGACGATGACGCCGCGCTCGGTCTCACAGTCGGTCTCGCGGACGATGACGTCCTGCGACACGTCGACCAGACGACGGGTCAGGTAGCCCGAGTCGGCGGTACGCAGAGCGGTATCGGCCAGACCCTTACGAGCACCGTGGGTGTTGATGAAGTACTCCAACACCGTCAGGCCCTCGCGGAAGGACGACTTGATGGGCCGCGGGATGAACTCACCCTTGGGGTTCGTCACCAGACCCTTCATGCCGGCCAGGGTGCGGGTCTGGGTGAGGTTACCCGTGGCGCCCGACTTCACGATCGTGATGATCGGGTTGTCCGCCGGGTAGTAGTCCTCCAGAGCCTTACCGACCTCTTCGGTGGCCTGCTGCCAGATCTTGACCAGCGACTCGTTGCGCTCCTCATGGTTCAGACCACCGCGCTGGTACTTCTTCTCGATCGCGTCGGCCTGGCCCTCGTAGCGCTCCAGGATTTCCTGCTTCTGCGGCGGCACCAGAACGTCGGCCATCGAGACCGTCACGCCCGAGCGGGTCGCCCAGTGGAAACCGGCATCCTTCAGCTTGTCGACGGTCTGCGCCACGACGATCATCGGGTAGCGCTCGGCGAGATCGTTGATGATCGCCGCCTGGACCTTCTTGTGCATCTGCTTGTCGACGAACGGGTAGCCCTTCGGCAGCAGCTCGTTGAAGAGCACGCGACCCAGGGTGGTCTCCGCGGTCCACGCGTCGCCCGGCTTCCAGCCATTCTCGAACAGCTGCTGCTCGATCTCGGCCGGCGGACGCAGGTGCGTCAGGCGGACCTTGATCTTCGCGCGCACCGACAGCGCGCCACGGTCCATGGCCATGATGGCCTCGGCCGGGCTGCTGTAGACGCCCTGCTCCGCGCTGTCCTTGGTGGCCGCGACGAACTCGCCGAGGTCACCGTCGATCTGCGTGGTCAGGAAGAACAGACCGGTCACCATGTCCAGACGCGGCATGGCGAGCGGGCGGCCCGACGCCGGCGACAGGATGTTGTTCGACGACAGCATCAGGATGCGCGCCTCGGCCTGCGCCTCCGCCGACAGCGGGAGGTGCACGGCCATCTGGTCACCGTCGAAGTCGGCGTTGAACGCCTCACACACCAGCGGGTGCAGCTGGATGGCCTTGCCTTCCACCAGCTGCGGCTCGAAGGCCTGGATACCCAGGCGGTGCAGCGTAGGTGCACGGTTCAGCAACACCGGGTGCTCGGCGATGACCTCTTCGAGGACATCCCACACCTGGGGACGCTGACGCTCGACCATGCGCTTGGCGCTCTTGATGTTCTGCGCGTGGTTCAGGTCGACCAGACGCTTCATCACGAACGGCTTGAACAGCTCGAGGGCCATCAGCTTCGGCAGACCACACTGGTGCAGCTTGAGCTGCGGGCCGACGACGATGACCGAACGGCCCGAGTAGTCGACGCGCTTACCCAGCAGGTTCTGACGGAAGCGGCCCTGCTTGCCCTTGAGCAGATCGGACAGCGACTTGAGCGGACGGTTGCCCGGACCCGTGACGGGCCGGCCACGACGGCCGTTGTCGAACAGCGCGTCCACAGACTCCTGCAGCATGCGCTTCTCGTTGTTGACGATGATCTCGGGCGCACCGAGGTCGATCAGTCGCTTCAACCGGTTGTTGCGGTTGATGACGCGGCGGTACAGGTCGTTCAGGTCGGAGGTCGCGAAGCGGCCACCGTCCAGCTGAACCATCGGGCGCAGCTCCGGCGGGATCACCGGAACGGCGTCGAGCACCATGCCCATGGGCGAGTTGCCGGACTGCTGGAACGCGGCGACGACCTTCAGACGCTTGAGGGCGCGCAGCTTCTTCTGGCCCTTGCCGTTCTTGATGGTGTCGCGCAGCGACTCGGCCTCGGCGTCGATGTCGAAGGTCTCGATGAGCTTCTTGATCGACTCGGCACCCATGGCGCCGGTGAAGTACTCGCCGTAGCGGTCCTGCAGCTCGCGGTACAGCACCTCGTCGACGATGAGCTGCTTCGGGGCCAGCTTGGTGAAGGTGGTCCAGATTTCGTCGAGCCGGTCCAGCTCACGCTGGGCCCGGTCGCGGAGCTGACGCATCTCGCGCTCGCCACCGTCGCGCACCTTGCGGCGGACGTCGGACTTGGCGCCTTCCTTCTCCAGCTCGGCCAGGTCCTGCTCGAGCTTCTGCGCGCGCTCGGCCAGGTCCAGATCGCGCTGATCCTCGACGGCCTTCTTCTCGACGACCATCTCGGCCTCGAGCGTCGACAGCTCGTTGTGCCGCATCTCGGTGTCGACCGAGGTGATGACGTAGGCCGCGAAGTAGATGATCTTTTCCAGATCCTTCGGGGCCAGGTCCAGCAGGTAGCCCAAGCGCGACGGAACGCCCTTGAAGTACCAGATGTGGGTGACCGGCGCGGCCAGCTCGATGTGGCCCATGCGCTCACGACGCACCTTGGCGCGAGTCACCTCGACGCCACAGCGCTCGCAGACGATGCCCTTGAAGCGGACGCGCTTGTACTTACCGCAGTAGCACTCCCAGTCGCGAGTCGGTCCGAAGATCTTCTCGCAGAACAGGCCGTCCTTTTCCGGCTTGAGCGTGCGGTAGTTGATGGTCTCCGGCTTCTTGACCTCGCCGTACGACCAATTACGGATGTCTTCCGCGGTGGCCAGGCCGATGCGGAGTTCATCGAAGAAGTTGACGTCTAGCACGTAACTCCCTTTCCCCTTGCGGGTGTATGAATCAGAAAAAGCTGACTACGGGCGGACGGTTTAGGCGAGGTCCTCGACGGACGCGGACTCGTTGCGCGACAGGTTGATACCCAGGTTCGCGGCGGTGCGCTCCAGGTCCTCGTCGTCGCTGTCGCGCATCTCGATCGCGGCACCGTCCGAAGACAGCACCTCGACGTTGAGGCACAGCGACTGGAGTTCCTTGAGCAGAACCTTGAACGACTCCGGGATACCCGGCTCGGGGATGTTCTCGCCCTTGACGATCGCCTCGTAGACCTTCACGCGACCGACGGTGTCGTCGGACTTGATGGTCAGCAGCTCCTGCAGCGTGTACGCCGCACCGTAGGCCTGCATGGCCCAGCACTCCATCTCACCGAACCGCTGGCCACCGAACTGCGCCTTACCACCGAGCGGCTGCTGGGTGATCATCGAGTACGGACCGGTCGAACGCGCGTGAATCTTGTCGTCCACCAGGTGGTGCAGCTTCAGGATGTACATGTAGCCGACCGTGACCGGGTACGGGAACGGCTCGCCGGAACGACCATCGAACAGCGTGGCCTTGCCGTCGGCGTTGACCATGACGTCGCCGTCGCGGTTCGGCAGCGTCGAGCCCAGCAGGCCCTGCAGCTCGTTCTCGCGGGCACCGTCGAACACCGGGGTGGCGACGATGCTGTCGCGCGGCGCGCTGTGCATGCCCTCGGGCAGGTTCGCCGCCCACTCGGGCTCGCCCTCGATGTTCCAGCCGGCCTTGGCGACCCACCCGAGGTGGGTTTCCAGGATCTGGCCGATGTTCATACGACGCGGCACACCGTGCGTGTTCAGGATGATGTCCACAGGGGTGCCGTCAGGCATGAACGGCATGTCCTCGATCGGCAGGATCTTGCCGATGACACCCTTGTTGCCGTGGCGGCCGGCGAGCTTGTCACCGTCGGAGATCTTGCGCTTCTGGGCCACGTAGACGCGGACCAGCTCGTTGACACCGGCGGGCAGATCGTCGTCGTCCTCGCGCGAGAACACGCGGACGCCGATGACCTTGCCGGACTCACCGTGCGGCACCTTCAGCGAGGTGTCGCGGACCTCACGGGCCTTCTCACCGAAGATGGCACGCAGCAGGCGCTCTTCCGGCGTCAGCTCGGTCTCACCCTTCGGGGTGACCTTGCCGACCAGGATGTCGCCGTCGCGGACCTCGGCGCCGATGCGGACGATGCCGCGCTCGTCGAGGTCAGCCAGCACCTCGTCGGAGACGTTCGGGATGTCCCGGGTGATCTCCTCGGCGCCCAGCTTGGTGTCGCGGGCATCGATCTCGTGCTCCTCGATGTGGATCGAGGTGAGCACGTCCTGCTCCACGAGCCGCTGGCTCAGGATGATGGCGTCCTCGTAGTTGTGGCCTTCCCACGGCATGACTGCCACGAGCAGGTTCTTACCGAGGGCCATTTCACCGTTCTCGGTGCAGGGGCCGTCGGCGATGACCTGGCCGGCCTCGACACGCTGACCCGAGTCCACGATCGGACGCTGGTTGGCGCACGTGCCGTGGTTCGAGCGGTTGAACTTGCGCATCCGGTAGGTGTGCCGCGAGCCGTCGTCAGCCATGACGGTGACGTAGTCGGCGGACACCTCTTCGATGACACCCGACTTGTCGGCGACGACGACGTCACCGGCGTCGATGGCGGCACGCAGCTCCATGCCGGTACCGACCAGCGGGGCCTCGCTGCGCACCAGCGGAACCGCCTGACGCTGCATGTTCGCACCCATCAGGGCGCGGTTGGCGTCGTCGTGCTCCAGGAACGGGATCATCGCGGTCGCGACCGACACCATCTGGCGCGGCGAGACGTCCATGTAGTCGACGTCGTTCGCCGAGACGAACTCGACCTCGCCGCCCTTACGACGGACGAGGATCTTCTCCTCGGTGAAGTGGCCGTTCGCGTCCAGCGGCGAGTTGGCCTGCGCCACGACGTGGCGGTCCTCCTCGTCGGCGGTCAGGTAGTCGATCTGATCGGTGACGACACCGTCGACGACCTTGCGGTACGGGGTCTCGATGAAGCCGAACGGGTTCACCCGCGCGTACACCGACAGCGAGCCGATCAGACCGATGTTCGGGCCTTCAGGGGTCTCGATCGGGCACATGCGGCCGTAGTGCGACGAGTGGACGTCGCGGACCTCGAGGCCGGCGCGCTCACGGGACAGACCACCGGGGCCCAGCGCCGACAGACGACGCTTGTGGGTCAGACCCGACAGCGGGTTGTTCTGGTCCATGAACTGCGACAGCTGCGACGTGCCGAAGAACTCCTTGATCGCCGCCACGACGGGACGGATGTTGATCAGGGTCTGCGGGGTGATCGCCTCGACGTCCTGCGTGGTCATGCGCTCGCGGACGACGCGCTCCATACGCGACAGGCCGACCCGGATCTGGTTCTGGATCAGCTCGCCCACGGTGCGCAGACGACGGTTGCCGAAGTGGTCGATGTCGTCGACCTCGACGGGGACCTCGACGCCGCCGGGGGCGGTCATGGTCTTGTCACCGTCGTGCAGGCGCACCAGGTACTCGATCGTGGCGACGATGTCCTCTTCGGTCAGCGTCGTCGCGGTCACCTGGGCCGGGTTGCCGTCGTGCAGGCCCAGCTTCTTGTTGACCTTGTACCGGCCCACGCGGGCCAGGTCGTAGCGCTTCTCCTTGAAGAACAGGTTCTCCAGCAGGGTCTGCGCCGACTCCTTGGTCGGCGGCTCGCCCGGGCGCAGCTTCCGGTAGATGTCCAGCAGCGCCTCGTCGGGACCGGCGGTCGGGTCCTTCTCGAGGGTGCCCATCATGATCTCGGAGAAGCCGAAGCGCTCACGGATCTGCTCGTTGGTCCAGCCGAGTGCCTTCAGCAGCACGGTGACGGGCTGGCGGCGCTTGCGGTCGATGCGGACACCGACGGTGTCGCGCTTGTCGACGTCGAACTCCAGCCAGGCGCCACGGCCCGGGATGACCTTGACGCTGTGCAGGGTCTTCTCGGTGGCCTTGTCGATGGACTCGTCGAAGTACACACCGGGCGAACGGACGAGCTGCGACACGACGACGCGCTCGGTGCCGTTGATGATGAAGGTGCCCTTTTCGGTCATCATCGGGAAGTCACCCATGAAGACCGTCTGGCTCTTGATCTCGCCGGTGGTGTTGTTGATGAACTCAGCCGTGACGAACAGCGGGGCCGCGTACGTCTGGTCCTTTTCCTTGCACTCGTCGACCGGAGCCTTGACCTCGTCGAAGCGCGGGTCGGAGAAGCTCAGCGACAGGGTGCCGGCGAAGTCCTCGATCGGCGACAGCTCGGCGAGGACCTCTTCGAGGCCACCGACCGGATTGATGTCACCGCGGTCGACTGCCTTCGAGCGCCAGCGGTCCGAGCCGATCAGCCACTCGAAGGAATCCGTCTGCACATCGAGCAGGCCCGGAACCTCAAGTGGTTCGCGCAGCTTGGCGAACGAGACTCGGTTCGGCGCTCCTGGGACGGAGTTGTTGGAATCTACTGACTTGCTCTCGCGAGAGACTGCCAAGATGCGTCCTTCCAGCACCTGATGCGACCATTCCGGTGCCGGTCGAAACCGGTCCGAATTGCCGCTCTATCTGCGTCGGTCCGGCTGGCGTTCTCACAGTCCGGGCCTTACAGGACACAGGGCACGCGTCTAGATCACTGAGCAAGACTCAGGCTAGAAGGTGTCAGGTGCGGGTGAGGTGGGCAGGATGCAGCCAGCGCAACGTCCAACATTAGCGTAGGACGGCGCATTCCTCAACCACGGCATGTTTGGAGAGAGTTCTAACGGATAACGCTGGCTGGCGTCTGAACCCATCAACACAACTCTCGAATACATGCTGCCCAACAGATTGGCCCGTTTGCGGGCGTCAGTCAAGACTTGCCACGGTGTTTGGTGTGGAGTTTTGCCGGCAGCTGGCGAACCGGGGCGCTCTCATCGTGACGCAGCGGGCGCCGAGGCGCCACCCGCACGCCGTTCCCGACGGACGCGCCGTGACCAAGATCACCGGCCGTCCGCCCTCTCGCCACGCCTCAGCGGCGCCCGCAGCGCCCGCCCGCCGGAGTTTTCGCGCCCTGTGCGCCCGCCCGCCGACACAAATCGCGCCCGGGCTGGTTCAGCCCGGGCGCGATTTTCGACGTTCTGCGGATCAGGCCCGCGGAATCTGAGCGGTCACCGGGTCGTCGTTGGCGCCACTCTTGTTGAGGTCCTCGAGGATGGCGGCCTGTGCGGCGGGCGGCAGGGTGTGCAGGATCGAGCGCACCCGGGCCTGACGACGGGCGACGGCCTGGCGGACCGGCATACCCGGGGTGACGGCGATCTGCGGCGGCACGCCCTCGATCTCCTCGACACCACCGTCGGAGTGACCGGCATCGATCGCGGCCTGCTCGGCGGCGGCGGTGGCGGCGTCCTTCTCCTCGGACATACCGATCGGGCCGATACGACGACCGTTGAGGAACTGCTTGACCGCGGGCTCCTCACTGGTCAGCAGCACCTCGCGGGGGCCGAACATGACCAGGTGCTTGCGGTAGAGCATGCCGATGTTGTCCGGCACCGTACGCACGATGTTGATGTTGTGGGTAACGATCAGGACCGTGGCGTCGATCTGGGCGTTGATGTCGATCAGCAGCTGCGACAGGTAGGCGGTACGGACTGGGTCCAGACCGGAGTCCGGCTCGTCGACCAGGATGATCTTGGGGTCGAGCACGAGGGCGCGGGCCAGACCGGCACGCTTGCGCATACCACCGGAGATTTCGCCCGGGAACTTGTGACCGTCGTTGGGCATACCCACGACGTCCAGCTTCTCCATGACGATCTTGCGGATCTCGGACTCGGACTTCTTGGTGTGCTCGCGCAGCGGGAAGGCCGTGTTGTCGTAGATGTTCATCGAGCCGAACAGCGCGCCGTCCTGGAACAGCACACCGAACAGGGTGCGGATCTCGTAGAGCTCCTTGGCCGAGCACTCGATGATGTTGGTGCCGTCGATGACGATCGAGCCGCGCTCGGGGCGCAGCAGGCCGATCAGGGACTTCAGGAACACCGACTTACCGGTACCGGACGGGCCCAGCATGACGCTGACCTCACCGGCGGGAATGGTCAAGGTGACGTCTTCCCAAATCTTCGACGACCCAAAGGACTTGCTCAGTCCCGTTACGTCGATTTGAACGCCCACGTGAGATCCCTTCCGCCAGCGCTCGCGCGCCATTTGCTGCCCTGCCTGTGGCTTGAGTCACTGTAGCGCATCGATCGCGGCCTGTTGCACCTTGTTCCAACTATCGGACGGCCCGCCACAAAGTCACCCCGATGGGCGCGGAGCCAACTACTCCATCGTCCCCCGAATGGTCCGAAATGCCCCGATTTATATCCCCTGAAAAGCGAAATCCCCCGGAGTCCACAAGGGACTCCGGGGGAAAACGTCAGTTCTGGCGAACTTACTTGACGGACACCGAAGCGCCGGCGGCCTCGAGCTTGGCCTTGGCGTCCTCGGCGGCCTCCTTCGAGACCTTCTCCAGCAGCGGCTTGGGGGCGCCGTCGACCAGGTCCTTGGCTTCCTTCAGGCCCAGGCCGGAAACGATCTCGCGGACGACCTTGATGACGCCGATCTTCTTGTCGCCGGCACCCTCGAGGATGACGTCGAACTCGGACTGCTCTTCGCCGGCCTCAGCGGCAGCGCCACCGGCGGCGGGGGCGGCGGCAACGGCGACCGGAGCGGCGGCGGTGACGTCGAAGGTCTCCTCGAACTGCTTCACGAACTCCGAGAGCTCCAGCAGGGTCATTTCCTTGAACGCGTCGAGCAGTTCTTCGGTGGACAGCTTGGCCATGTGAATGGTCCTTCCTTGTTTCTGTGTTTTGTTGGTCTAGTGCGCGGTTGGACAGCCGGCACTGAGGCTTCTAGGAAGCCTTCTTGTCCTGCAGAGCGGCCGCCAGGCGGGCGATCTGAGACGCGGGCGCAGCGAACAGCGCGGCGGTCTGAGACTGCTTTGCCTTCATGGCGCCGGCCAGCTTGGACAGCAGCACTTCGCGCGACTCGAGGTCGGCGATCTTCTCGACCTGGGCCACGGACAGCGCAGCGCCGTCCATGTAGCCGCCCTTGATGACGAGCTGCTTGTGATCCTTCGCGAACTTCTTGATTGCCTTCGCGGCATCGACCGGCTCGCCGGTGATGAACGCGATGGCGGTCGGACCTGCGAACAGGTCGTCGAGGCCCTCGACTCCGGCCTCCGAAGCGGCGCGCTTGACCAGGGTGTTCTTGGCGACCGTGTAGGTCGTCGCGGCACCGAGGGAACGACGCAGCTCGGCGAGATCGGCAACCGTCAGACCGCGGTACTCGGTCACGACAGTGGCCGTCGAGGCCTTGAACTGTTCGGCAATGTCAGCGACCGCAGTGGCTTTGTCAGCCTTGGCCATACATGCCTCCTTGTGGTGTATTCATCGGCCCACTGGAGACTGCCGGGGATTCGGCTTCGAATCGAGGTCAGAAACGCAAAGCGCCCCGACACAGAAAGGTCGGGGCGCGCAGAATCAAAAACTCTGAAAACCTCGTCCTCCTGCGTGGGCCGCCAGGCGTTGCCTGGACCTTCAACCAATTACTTGGTGACCGACGGTCTTCGGTGGAACTGCACAAGAGTAGCCGATCGCCTGCCGATCAGCCAAAACGGCGATGCCGCGGGCTCAACGGTCTAGGGCTGCCCGCGGCGCACCGCATCCGGTGCCGGCAGCCGCCATTGCCGGCCCTGCTCGAGGTCGAAGCTCATGGGTTCGTAGCGCAGCATGCCCGTGCCCGGGTACGGGGTGTACTCGCCGAACCACACGTCGCCGTCCACGGCGTAGAGGTCGACGCGGATGAAATCCCAGTCGGCGCCGAGGACGCTCGCGATCTCCAGCATCTTGTCCAGCTCGACGGGTCGTTCCTCGGGGGCGACCGGGTGAATACGCCACCGCACGGGCAGCTGACGCCAGTCGGCGTCCAGGAAGGTGGTGGTCTGCTTCTCGGCGAACCGGCCCCGGTTCACCTGGATCAGCTCGACGCGGCCGTCGAAGACGAAGAACTTGTAGTCGACGGGCGCTTCGCCGTCCGGAGTCGGGATGCGTTCCTCGAGCAGCAACAGGGGGCGCGCTTTGCTGTAGCCCCACTCACCGAGCTCCAGGGGCGTTTCCTGGAACCAGCTCCTGGTCTGGTCCCGCAGGCGGGCCAGATCCAGCCGCGGGTCGGGGCCGAACAGCGCCTGGCCACTGCTGGCATTGGGCTTGAGCACCCAGGGCGGCAGCGACGCCAGGTCCGGTGCGTCGCGCAGGTCGGTACCGGACCAGTACGTGGCGGGAATCCGGAGATCGGCGCCGGGATACGCCGCGCGCGCCATCTCCTTCATCCACATCTTGTCGCAGGCCCTGACGATCCGGTCCCGCCGATCGTGGAAGATGCGCCAGTTCACCTTCTCGTTGAAAGTCTCGGGCTCGTCGAAGTTGCCCCGCTTGCGGATCATCAAGAGATAGAGGACGTGCCGCAGGAACCGGACCGGGATCAGCGTGAGCATCCGGCGCCGGACGGACATGAGCCATGCCGGCGTCGCGATGTATGTGAGCAGCGGCGGCACGGGTTCAGGCCTCGCTGGTGAGGTAACCGCCGCGGCGGAAGAACTCCGCTCCCCCGTGCTCCACGCCGTCGGCCGTGCGGAGCCGCGTGATGACCAGGCCGAGGTTGCCGCCGCGGTGGGCGTGCGTGCCGCACACCACCGCGCCGCCGCCCTCCTGCACGATCACGCGGCCCGGGGTGCCGCCGTAGCGGATTTCGGACACCTTGGACTCGAGCACCTCGATCCGCTCACCGCGGTAGAAGGTGAACGCGCGCGGGTAGGGGTCCGACAGCGCGCGGACGAGCCGCTCGAGATCCTCGGCCGGCCAGCTCCAGTCGATGAGGCTGTCGCGCTCGGAGCGCTTGTGGAAGTAGGTCCGCTCGGCCTTGTCCTGCGGCCGCCACTGTGCGGTGCCGGCTTCCAGCGCGGTCAGCGCCTCGTCCAGCGCGCCGGGGATCAGGTCGATGCCACGCATCACCAGTTCGGTGCCGGTGTCGTCAGGCCCGATGGACAGCGAGCGCTGGACCAGGATGTCGCCGGCGTCGAGCTCGGCGTTCATGCGGTGAATGGTCAGGCCGATGTGCGATTCACCGCTGATCAGCGACCAGATGACCGGGGAGAAACCGGTGCCCTTCGGCAGCAGGGAGTCGTGCAGGTTCAGGGTGCCGTGCGGCGGCAGGTCGTAGAGCTCGTCCGTCATCCGCGTGTACCAGCTGTTGACGACGATGACGTCGGGTTCGGAGCGCTTGACCAGGTCGATGGTCTCGTGGTCGGCGCGCATGGTCAGGTGGACCGGGATGTCGTGTGCCTGGGCGAGTTCCTCGACGGAGTCCGAGAAGATCGCCTTGTACGACTCCGTGCTGGTCGGGTGCGTGACGACCATCGGCACGTCGTGGCCCAGATCGATCAGCGCCTGCAGCGTCTTGACCCCCCACGTCTGGAAACCGAAGAAGACGACGCGCATGCCAATACCTCACTAAGTCAGATTCTGCTGGCGTGTGAAGAGTTGTTCACCCACCGTTAAACAAGATCAACTTAGCTAAGTCTTGCCTAAGTTTGTTGCCTACCCCTCCCAGGTAGTTGACAGCCTCGTCAACGCGGGACCGTGACCAGGACGAACGCGGCCAGCAACAGCGCCACCCGCACCCAGTGCAGCCGGTCCCAGCGGTGAGCGAGTTCCCGACTTGTCGGCGCCTCGCCAGGGCCGGTACCCGCCCACGCCGCGACGCGGTTGTTGATCGGCACCAGCGTGGTGAGCGTCAGGGCCATCACCACGCCCATCACCGCGACGGCGGCGATGGGGAGTGGCGCCGGCACGAGCACGGCATCGCCGATCAGCAGCACCGCCGCGGCGATGTACCAGAACGGCATCACCGTCCCGAGGAGCCTGCTGCCCGTCGCGCGCGCCTGGCGGTAGGCGTCGTCGGGCAGCCGTTCCAGGATCGGGTTGGTGAACGCGGCGACGCCGAACTCCACGCCGACGAGCGTGCCGACGACGATCACGGTGAGAACTTGCGCGATGTGCTCCATGACATCGAGCCTTGTCACTACACTGACAAAAAAACAAGGTACTGACAAATTAGTCAGTAGAGGCGACGACGGGAGTGCATCGTGGCGGTGTCGAAGAAGGAAGTCGGTGAGTGCCCGATCGACGCCGCCCTGTCGGTGGTCGACGGCCGCTGGAAGGGCACCATTCTGTGGCGGCTCACGGACGGGCCGATGCGCACCGCCGAGCTCCGCCGCAGCATTCCCGGCATCACCGAGCGCATGCTCATCCGGCACCTGCACGAGCTCGTGGCCGACGGCATCATCGACCGGCACGACGCCGGCACGGTGCCGCCGTGCGTGCACTACTCGATCTCGGAGTACGGCAAGACCCTGGGCCCGGTGTTGTGGGCGCTGTGCGACTGGGGCCGAAAGCACATGGAGCGCAACGCTTCTCAGGTCCGCCACAACGCCGCGGCGCCGACGAGACCGGCATCGCCGCCGAGTTCGGCGGGCACCACCCGCAGGCCGCGCAGGAAGCTCAATCCGGCGTAGCGCGGCAGCGCTGCCCGCAACGGGCCGAAGAGCACCTCCCCCGCATTCGCCACGCCGCCGCCGATCACCACCAGGTCCAGGTCGCAGACGGCGGCCGCCGACGCGATGGCGACGGCGATCGCCTCGGCACCGCGCGAGAATGCCTGCACCGCAATCGGATTCCCACGCCCGGCGGCCTCGGCCAGCGCCTTCGCATCGGCGTCGGGCGGGGCGTCCCAGCCGTGCTCGTGCGCCCACCGCGCCAGGTGCGGACCCGAGGCCACCGCCTCCACACAGCCCTGACCGCCGCATGCGCAGCGCGGTCCGTCGGGGTCGACGACGACGTGGCCGATGTGGCCGGCATTGCCGGTGCGGCCGAGGTACGGCGCACCGCCCTGCACCAGGCCGCCGCCGATACCGGTGGACACCACCATGCCGAGCAGGAACTGCGCCCCCTGCCCGGCCCCGCGCCAGTGCTCGCCCATGGCCAGGCAGACGACGTCGCCGGCCAGCCGCACCGGCAGGCCGGTGCGGTCGGTGAGGCGCTGAATCAACGGAAATTGGCGCCAGGCAACGACATTGAGCGGGCTGACTGTGCCCGCGACCACATCGATGGGGCCGGCGCAGCCGACGCCCACGGCGCGCACCGGCCGCCCGGCAGCGGCGGCGAGAGCGTTCCCGATCAACACGTCGACCGTCGCCCACACCTGCTCGCTGTCGGCGTGCGGGGTGGGGAGCTGCTCGCGGTGCACGAGCGCGCCGTCAGGGTCGACGAGGGCCGCGGCGATCTTCGTGCCACCGATGTCGAGGGCGAGGGTCAGGTCGGACATCGTGCGCTTTCAGTGCCGGTGGACGTGGTCGGGCTGACGCGGGTCGCCGGGATGTTCGTAGCCGGGCGCCAGATGCACCGACTCAGCTCGGCGGGCGTCGAGCCAGTGCCGGAAGGCCCGCCGGCGCGCCGAACCCAGCAGGTGCGCGGTGATCTGCGGCCGCACCTCGTCCAGCGCGGGGGCGACGGTCGGCGCGGTGGACCAGCCACCGGGACCGGGTACCGGCGGCGCGAACCGCAGCGGGTTGCGCGCGTGATAGCTCTCGACCTCCGCGTCGGGGATCCGCACCGCGGCGGTCACCCGAACGAACAGCGCCCGTGCCAGCGGCTGTTCGAGCGCGGCCGCGGCGATACTGCCGAGCTCCATGCGGGCTGCCGCGTCGGGTAGCAGGTCGGTTTCGGTGGGCGCGTCCCTGTCGGTGACCCCGAGTTCGCCGGCCGCCACGCGCACCACCTCGTCGGTGACGAGCAGCTGAGCCAGCCAGCGCCGCAGCTGCCGGCCCTCACTGGTCCCGGGTGCCGGCAGCGACGGGGCCAATATGCTTGCCCGCAAACGTGATTCGCGCTCATCGAGTGCGGTGACGGGTATCTCCCGTCCGGCGACGGTGGCGATGCGGTTCATCGGACGCGCACCGATACCGCCGGTGTGTAGAGCACCCGGCCGGCCGCGGCGATCCGGATCAGCGCCCACCACTGTCCGGGCTCGACCCACGACGGTGGCGCGACGTCGAAGTCGAATGCGACGGTGCCACCGGCCGGCACATCGGCGCCGAGTACGGCCGGCCCCAACCATTCCCAGGTGCCCCACGGACTGATCAGGTGCGCCTCCAAGCTCAGCGGCGCACCGGCGGCCGAGCCGACGACGACGCTCAGATCGCCGTGTTGCCCGGCGACGACGTCGACCGATTGGGGTTCCTCGACCAGCCGCAGCAGCGGGGCGTCGCCGGGTTCGCCGACGGTGACGACACAGACGTCCTCGACCATCTGACGCCAGGCGGCCGGAACCTGATGGTGCTTGTCGCCGCCGGTGACCGCCAGCTCGACCCGCACCGGATACCGGCCGGCGGGGGCGTCGGCCGGAAGGTCCAGCTGCACTTCGGTTTCCAGATAGCCGCCGGGCGGCAGCACGAAAGGCAGTTCGTCCGGGGTGGCCGACCAGCCGTCGGGGCACAGCACGCGGACCCGGCCGTGGAGCGTGGCGTCGGTGCAATCGCTGGCGGCGGTGACGCGCAACGGCACGGGCACGCCCGGTGCGCCGGCGGCTTCGGTGGGGTGCACATGAGCCACCGCGGGCAGTCCGCCCAACGGCGCCGGGCCGCGGTTGTGCAGCCAGTACCGGGCGTAAACCGGTTGGGCGACTTCGGCATCCGGCGCCAGGGTGGCGTGGTCGCCGTTGAGCACGTGCGGCAGGTCGAGTCGGGCCCGCACGGTGGCGATCTCGAAACCGTGCAGCCGCAGGTCTTTTCTGCCGGCAATCGGCTGTTCGAGCAGGTCGAGTCGTTCGACGTCCTCGAGGTGCCGGAGCCCCGAGGTGACGTCGACCTCGGTCGGCCGTCCCGAGGTCTGGACCAGGCGCAGGGTGATGCCCGCGCTCGGGTCGACGGGCGCGCTGCTGCCGGCCGCGATCGGGTTGCCGGTGGCCTTCAGCGCGGCCAGCGTCACCTCGGATGCGGGTTCGACGCCCAACAGTGAACCGGTACAGGGCAATCCGCCGGCCACCGCGGGATGGTCGGTGCGCACCGCGAGCAGCGGCTGGGAGTATTCGGCGCTGCGGCCCGGGATGCCCGCGGCGCGCCAGTCGCTGTCGCCGGCCGCGATGGCGTAGTCGAAGGTGTGGGTCCAGTGCTGGAGCTGGAAGTTCGACCCGTCGGGTGCGGTGCGGCGCGGCGGGTCGATCCAGGTGCCCGAGGGCCAGCCGGTGCACGACCGCACCAACGAGGTGTGCAGGACGCCGTCCGGTTCGACGGCGAAACCCGGTACGCCGCGGTTCAGCAGCGCCACACTGCGGGCCTCGAAGGGCCCGATGCCGGCCGCGGCGTCCTGCTCGACGGTGATCTCGGTGGTCGCGAGGGCGGCGATCAGCTCGTCGATGGCGCCGGGTCCGGCGACGATCAGCACCGGCAGCGCCCGTACCCCTGTCAGGTCGGCGCCGGGAATCCACCGCTGCACCAGGTCGGCGTCGGCGGGCACCCAGAGCCGCGCGTTCCCGGCCGTCAGGCGGTGCCGCAGTTCGGCACCGTAGCGGGGCTCGGCTGCCGCCAATACCGCCGCGGTGAAAGCGTTCTCGTCGGGGCCGCCGAGCGCGATGCGGGCGTCGGGCAGGTTGGAGTCGACGGCGAGGTCGCCGTAGCGCGGCTTGCCGGCGCTGCTGCAGGTGGCCGTCACCCCCGCGCGCACCAGCGCGACCATCAGGTCGCGGGTGGGCGACTGTGGGTCGGCGGCGTCCGGCGCGACGACCTCGGCGACCGACACCGCCCGCACGCTCTCGCCGTGCGCGTCGCGGACCCGGACCCGCACCGCCGAGGACAGCCCGAACCACCCGTAGGCGGGGTTGTCCAAGGTGTAGGGGTGCTCGGCGGTGTCGACCGCGTCGTGCGAATCCCGTTGGTGCAGCAGCCCGAAGCCGCGGCCGATCACCGCGTCGCCGACCTCGCTGACCGGCATCGCACCCGGCACCGGACAGGGCCAGCGCAGGCGCAACAGCTTGTCGGCGCCGGTGAACTCATCGACCACGGTGCGGCAGTCCACGCGGTCCACGCCGTGCCACAGCGTGATGGTCTGGGTGTACCGCAGCACGTCACCGATGCACCCGGTGACCACCAACCGCTCCCCCAGCGCGCTGCGGTAGGCCTGCACCGACTCGGCTGCGTGCTCGGCGGAGCCCACCACCGGCCCCTTGGGCAAGAGGTGCCAGGGCCCTTCGTGTTCGGTCGGATGCGCGGAATGCTCGTCGTAGACGGCGATCTCGTTGCCGACCCGGCCCGCGCCGATCAGCTCGACGCCCGCGCGCACCAGCGACGACACCGCGCCGCCGCGGTCGGGGTCGACCGTGCAGCGGTAGCGATCGTTGCCGATGCTGGTGCCGGACATCGGTTCCCAGGACGCGGGCGCCCACGCGGGTTGCGTCACGGCGTCGCCGAGCGTGTATCCCCGCCACCCGAGCGAGGGCACGTCGTGGGCCGCCCAGGTGACGGTGTGGCCGTCGTCTTCGATCAGGACCGGGACCGGCGTGCCGTCCACGTCGAGGACCGGCCCGGCCAGCGGTTCATCGAGGTGGACGGTGACGATGTCGGTTCGGCTGTGCGCCAAGGGGTTCCACACCACGATGTCGCCGTCGACGGCCCGCGACAGCAGCGCCAACGCGTTGTCGCGGGCGGTCCGGCCGAGTTCCCAGGCGTCGCGCCAGCCGGTGAGCAGGTCGAGGTACACCTGGTCGGATTCGGAGCCGGTGATGGCGTCGTGGTGTGCGCCGTAGGCCAGTTGTACCCAGGCCTTGGCCAGGGCGGCTTGCGGATACGTGGCGCCGGTCAGCAGTCCGGCGAACACCGCGAACCGTTCGGCTTCCAGCACGACGTTCTCGGCGGCCCGGTTCGCCTGCTTGGTGTCGATGTACGACACGTCCTTACCGGTGTAGATCGGGTTCATGTCCCTGGTCTGCGGCGACGGCTGGGTGCCACCGGCATCGAGCTCCGCACGCACGGCGGCGAAGAACTCCCGCGGCAGCGCACACACGAAGCGGGGCCACGTGTAGCGGGCCGCCCAGTCGCGGTGAATCTCGGTCACCCACTTGTTCGGCGGGGTGTAGTCGGTGCCCACCGGCAGAAGCACATTGCGGGTCAGCGCAACCTTTTTCAGCTTGGCGAACGTGGCGTAGGTGGCGTCCTCGGCCTCTTGCAGCGACGCCGACGAGTCCATCCACCAGCCGGCCGCGTAATGCGCGGGCATGTAGTGGGTCAGCAGCCCGCGGCCCGACGGTGCGATCCAGTCGAATTCGCTCGCGAACTGCATGCGCTCGGGGTCGCCGTCGCGGTGCATCGGGCCCCACTGGTGATGCGGGCCGCGCGCCCATGAACTGGAGGTCAGGCCGGCGTCGGCAGCCATGCCCGGGAACTGCGGGTCGTGGCCGAACACGTCGAGCTGCCAGGCCGTCGCCGGGGCGGCGCCCATCACGTCGCGCTGGAACCCGATGCCGTGCACGAAGTTCCGGATCGCGGTCTCGGGACTGGTCAGGTTGGTGTTCGGCTCGTTGTAGGTGCCGCCCATGACCTCGACGCGGCCCTCGGCGAGCAGCGCCCGCAGCTGGGCACGCTGCTCCGGGTGGGTGTCCCAGTAGGGCTTGAGGTAGTCGACCTCGGCGAGTACGAACTTGTATTCGGGTTCGCGCCTTGCCATTTCGAGGTGCGCCGTGACCAGCTCGAAGCCGTTGGTCTGCCGGCACCGGCCGGGCGGGTCCTCGGTCCAGACGCTGGTGTAGGCGGCCTGGGTGTTCCACCACACCGGGTCGTAGTGGAAGTGGCTGATCATGTGCATGGTCCAGCCGGGCTCGGCGACGACGAACTCGAACGGCGTCTGCTCGCCGCCGATCTCGAGGCGCGCGGCCCGCACCTGACCCGGCCGGCCGTCCTGGACGACCACGGGAATCTCCACGGCGCCGGTGCCGGGCTGCGCCACCGCCTGGCCGCTGAGCCCGTCGCCCCCGACGCGGACCTCGGCGGCGTCGGCACAGTCGGTGTAGTCCAGCCGGACGATCTGCAGCGGTTCGTCGGCCGGGCCGACGCACAACTCGGTGGAAACTACCGCCGTCACCTGCAGGAGTCGTCCCGTCGACACTCCTGCACCATACGGCGCAGCGTCGCTACTCGGGAGGCATTGCGGCACGCAACCGGTCGGCGACCACCGCGGCCGCGGCGATCACCTCCGGCGGTTCGAGGACCTCGAACCGGTACCCCGGCATCGCCAGGTACAACACGATGCGCTCGGGGTCGTCGCCGCCGGCCGTCACGATGCAGCGGTCCGGGCCGTCCGCTTCGATCTGCGCCGACGCCGCGGAAAACATCTGCGCCAGTTGACTTTCCGATGCCTCATAGCGAACCCGTGCGACGTACCGGTACGGCGACGCCGTGATGGCCTGGCGCACGAACTCGGCGGGATCAGGCGCCGGGCGCGGCGCGAACGTCGTGCCCGCGGCTTTGACTTCGACCATCCGGTCCAGGCGCAGCGTCCGCCAGTCCTGCTTGTCGCGGTCGTAGGCCAGCAGGTACCAGCGGCGCCCGGTGGTGACGAGTTGATAGGGCTCCAACCGCCGCTCGGTGCTGTTGCCGCGAATGTCGGTGTAGCCGAGCCTGACGTGTTCGTGGTCGCGGCAGGCGCGGGCCAGCGTCATCAGGTCGTCGGGGGACACCGCTTCGACCGCACCGCCACCGGTCAGTGTCACCGTCGCGTCGTGCACGGCGGAGACCTGGGACCGGAGCCGCGCCGGCATCACCTGGTCGAGTTTGGACAGTGCCCGCAGCGCCGACTCACCGACGCCCGCGACGCTGCCCCCGGCCGCGAGCCGCAGACAGACCGCCATCGCGACGGCCTCCTCGGGGTCGAGCAGCAGTGGCGGTAACGCGGCACCGGCGCCCAATTGATAGCCGCCGTCGCGGCCCTTGCTGGCGTGCACCGGATAGCCGAGGTCACGCAGCCGTTCGATGTCGCGGCGCACACTGCGGCCGGTGACGCCGAGCCGGTCGGCCAGCTCCTGCCCCGTCCACACCCGGCGCGCCTGCAGCAGCCCCAGCAGCTGCAGCACGCGGCTCGTCGTTTCGGACATGACAACACTCTGCCGCATTCATAGGACAGGAACAGTCCTAATTGAATGTCAGGCTCTTCATGTGACCGAAGAACGGACCGAAGAACTGGCCGACCAACTCGGCTGGCACTGGCGACACCAGCTGCGTCCCCGGCTCGAGGGACTGACCGACGACGAATACTTCTGGGAGCCGGCGCCCGGCTGCTGGACACTGCACCCCGACGGATCCATCGACTTCAGCTACCCGCCACCGCAACCCGAACCGTTCACGACCATCGCCTGGCGGCTGGCGCACGTCATCGTCGGCGTCCTGGCCATGCGGAACCACTCGCATTTCGGCGGACCACCGGCCGACTACCAGTCGTGGCCGTACGCCCGCGACGCACGCACCGCACTCGAGCAGCTCGACACCGCCTACGCGACCTGGATCACCGGGGTCCGCGGACTCGACGCCGCTGCCCTGGCCCGGCCGTGCGGACCCGCCGAGGGACCCTACGCTGACTTCTCAATGGCCACCCTCGTGCTGCACATCAATCGCGAAGTCATTCACCACGGAGCTGAAATCGCCTGCCTCCGTGACCTTTACACCCACACCCCGAAGGAGAACTGAACATGGCCGGACTGCCCGCACCCGCAGGCGACGAGCGTCAGACCCTCGTCAACTTCATCGCGTTCCAGCAGGACGGGTTCGCGGCCGTCGCCCACGGCCTCACCGACGAGCAGGCCCGCTCCACGCCGTCAGTGAGTGCCCTGTCGGTCGGCGCCCTGATCAAACACGTCACCGCCGTACAAGCGGGCTGGGTCGCCCGCGCGGAGGCGGCCCCCGACTTCCCGCCGCGTGATACGCGACCGATGGCCGAACAGATGGCCGACCATCAGGACCAGCTCACGATGCGCGACGACGAGAAGCTCGGCGACCTGCTGGCCGCCCTGCGTGCACAGAACGCCAAGACGCTGCAGGCCTTCGCCGAGCTCGACCTGGACGCGCTGGTGCCGGTCCCGCACGAGGTGCCGTGGTTCCCCGCGGACATCGACCACTGGACGGTGCGCTGGGTCGGCATGCACATCATCGAGGAGCTGTCGCGGCATGCCGGGCACGCCGACATCATCCGCGAATCCATCGACCGCGCGACCATGTACGAGCTGCTGGCCGCCGAGGAGGAGTGGCCGGAGACGGATTTCATCAAGCGCTGGCGGCCGGCCGCCCGGTAACTCGAGATGGACGAAATGGCTGCTCCCACCCACGGTGGAGCAGCCATTTCGTCATTCTCGGCGCAACACCAATGCCAGCGCCGCGTCGACCACCAGATCCAGATCGGTACCCAACGAACCGGACAGCCACTGCTGGGCCAGTTCGGCCATCGCGCCGGTGTACATCGCCGCACCGACGCGCGCGGCGACCGGATCTGATCCGGGGTGCAGCCGGCCGCCCTCGGCCAGGACCGCATCGAGCAGCAGGTCCTGCGTGACGGCCCGACGGGCGGCCAGCACGGGGTTGGCGCGCGCTTCAGTGAACAACACCCGCCCACGCCGCGGATCAGCCGACCCGAAGCCCAGCACCGCGGCGATGCCGGCCCGGGTCCGCGCCCGCACCGAGTCCCCCGCAACAGTGATCGCGGCGTCGACCACCGCGGCCAACTCGATGCTCACCTTGTCGTAGACGGCGCCCAGCAGATCGTCGATGCCGTCGAAGCTCTCGTAGAAGTACCGGGTGTTGAGCCCGCACGCACGGCACACCGAACGGACCGACAACGCCGTCTCACCGCCGGAGCCGAACAACTCGAATGCCGCGTCGACCAGCAGCCCGCGCCGCTCGGCGCGGCGGTCGTCGAGCGGAACCCCCGCCCACCTGGTCGGTGTCGACATCCCTACAGCCTAGGTCTGGTCACACCCGTCACCAAATACTATTCTGGTTACAGCCGTGACCAGAAGGGGTTGACGTGTACCTACCGCACCAGCTCATCGAGCACCAGCTTCAGCACCGGTTCGACCAGACCATCCGGCGGAACTACTTCCGCGGCATGGACTTCGCCGGCCCCACCGGGGATCCAGGCTGGTTCGGCCCCGGCAGCGCCGTCTGGCACGTGCACTCCCACACCGAGGCCCTGGTCTTCGGCCTCCAGTGCGCCGCGTTCATCGAGCGCCTCGACCCGTCCATCTACTGGATGGGCATGCACCACTCGCGCCTGGTCAAGCGCGACGAAAACGGCGACGCCATTCCGGTCGTCGACCCCAAGGGCGCGGCAGTCCGGCTGGGCCATTCCATCGCATTCTTCATCGGCACCGCCTACGGCAACACCGAGACCGCCGAGAACCTGGCCCGGACCGTGCGCGCCATGCACCACACCATCAAAGGCGTGCGCCCCGACGGCGCCGCCTACGACGCCGACGACCCGGACTGGCTGCGCTGGAACTACGCCACCGTGGTCTGGGGCCTGGCCACCGCGCACGAGCTCTACCACCCGAACCCGTTGCGCGGCAAGAAACTTGACCGCTACTACGGCGAGTTCATCCGCGTCGGGCACGCCCTCGGCGGCACCGACCTGCCCACCACCAAGGCCGAGACCCTGGACTGCCTCAAGTCCTACCTCCCCAGGCTGGCACTGACGCACGGCGCCGCCATGGCCACCGGCCCCAACCTGCCGATGCCCCAGAGCGCCGTCGACTGGGCCGTCCGGGACACCATGCCGAAGTGGGCCAAGCAGCTCCTCGGCCACACCGACCCCAACCCCATCGAGCGCGCCGCCCGCCGCGCCGTCGTGTGGTCGATCATCAACGGCCTGCACACCGCCGCCGGACCGTTCCCGGAATTCCGCCAGGCCAAAGCCCGCGTCAAAGGCGGCGTCGACCCGGAGCTGGCGCCGCACACCGTCCCGGCCTACGTGCCCGGCAGCGACCCGGTCCGCAGCCGCGCCGACATCGAGAGCGTCTTCGTCTGACAGGCCACCGCCGCAGAGTGACCCACAGCACACCTTTTTGGCAGTACCCGCGGTTTTGAGACACTTCACCCATGGGTTCGAAGACACCGCACCGTGAGGGTGCCCGGCTGGACCGGGTGCCGCTGCCCGTCGAAGCCGCCCGCATCGGGGCCACCGGCTGGCAAATCGCCCGCACCGGCGTACGCGTCGTCGGCAGCGCCTTCTCCAAGGGCAGCCTGCAGCAGAAGGTGATCAAGCAGGTCCCGCAGGCCTTCTCCGACCTGGGCCCGACGTACGTCAAGCTCGGCCAGATCATCGCGTCCAGCCCCGGCGCCTTCGGCGAGCCCCTGAGCCGGGAATTCCGCAGCCTGCTCGACCGGGTCCCGCCCGCCGACAGGGACGAGGTCCACAAGCTCCTGCGTGAGGAGCTCGGCGGCGACCCGGCCGACCTCTTCGCCAGCTTCGACGATGAGCCGTTCGCATCCGCCTCGATTGCGCAGGTGCACTATGCGACGCTGCATTCGGGCGAAGAGGTCGTCGTCAAGATCCAGCGGCCCGGCATCCGCCGACGCGTCGCCGCCGATCTGCAGATCCTCAAGCGCGGCGCGCAGCTCGCCGAACTGGCCAAGCTGGGCCAGCGCCTGTCCGCGCAGGACGTGGTCGCCGACTTCGCCGACAACCTCGCCGAGGAACTCGACTTCCGGCTCGAGGCGCAGTCCATGGACGCCTGGGTGGCGCACATGCACGCCTCGCCGCTGGGCCAGAACATCCGCGTCGCCCAGGTCTACTGGGACCTGACCAGCGAACGCGTGCTCACCATGGAACGCATCGAGGGCATCCGCATCGACGACGCCGCCGCCATCCGCAAGGCCGGGTTCGACGGAGAGGAACTGGTCAAGGCGCTGCTGTTCAGCGTGTTCGAGGGCGGTCTCAAGCACGGGCTGTTCCACGGCGACCTGCACGCCGGCAACCTCCACGTCGACAAGGACGGCAAGATCGTCTTCTTCGACTTCGGCATCATGGGCCGCATCGACCCGCGGACCCGGTGGCTGCTGCGCGAACTCGTGTACGCCCTGCTGGTCTCGAAAGACCACGCCGCCGCCGGCCGGATCGTCGTCATGATGGGCGCCGTCGGCACCGTCAAACCGGAGGGCCAGGCCGCCAAGGACCTGGAGGCCTTCGCCACGCCGCTGACCATGAAGTCGCTGGGCGACATGTCATACGCCGAGATCGGCAAGCAACTTTCCGCGCTCGCCGACGCGTACGACGTCAAGCTGCCGCGCGAGCTGGTCCTGATCGGCAAGCAGTTCCTGTACGTCGAGCGCTACATGAAGCTGCTGGCGCCGCGGTGGCAGATGATGAGCGACCCCCAGCTGAAGGGCTACTTCGCCAACTTCATGGTGGACATCAGTCGCGACCACAAGAACGCCGACGGGCAATCCGAGGGGTAGGCCCCGGAGGCCGAATCCGACCATCGAACAGCACCCGCTGAGATACGAGTAGATATGCAGCCCGAACGAGACACCACCCCCGAGGTCCGCACCGGATTCGCCCGCTCGGGCGACCTGGAGATCGCCTACGAGGACATGGGCAATCCGGACGATCCGGCGGTGCTGCTCATCATGGGCCTGGGAGCGCAGCTGCTGTTGTGGCGAAAAGGCTTCTGCGACAAGCTCATCGAGAAGGGTTATCGCGTCATCCGGTTCGACAACCGCGACGTGGGCCTGTCCACCAAGATCGAGGGCCGGCACGCCGGTTCGGCGCTGCTGCCCCGGATGTTGCGGTCGTACGCCGGCCTGCGCAGCGACGCGGTCTACACGCTGGAGGACATGGCCGACGACGCCGCGGCACTGCTGGATCACCTGGAGATCGAGCAGGCACACATCGTCGGCGGCTCGATGGGCGGCATGATCGCGCAGGTCTTCGCGGCCCGCTACCAGCACCGGACCAAGACGCTCGGCGTCATCTTCTCCAGTAACAACCAGCCGCTGTTGCCGCCGCCCGGCCCGAAGCAGCTCAAGGCCATCACGACGCGGCCGCAGGACACGTCGCGCGCCGGCGTCATCGCCAACGCGGTCAACGTCGGCCGCATCATCGGCAGCCCCGCCTACCCGACGCCGCTCGACCAGGCCGAGGCCGACGCCGCCGAAAGCTACGACCGCTCGTACTACCCCGTTGGCGTCGCGCGCCACTTCGGGGCCATCTTGGGCAGCGGCAGCCTGCGGCACTACGACGAGATGATCACCGTCCCGACGGTCGTCATCCATGGTCGGGCCGATAAACTGATGCGACCGAGCGGTGGTCGAGCAGTGGCCAAAGCAATCCGGCGCGCTCGGTTGGTGTTGTTCGACGGCATGGGTCATGACCTGCCCGAGCCCCTCTGGGACGACATCGCCGGTGAACTGGCCACCACATTTGCCGAAATCCCATAGACGTATCAGTCCGGTCACAGCCGCCGCCACGCTGGGGGAATGAACGCGGCTACCGGCCTCAAGGCGGTTACGTTTGCTGTCTCGACTGACCGTGACGGCGCGTTACACCAACGTCAAGGAATCGGCCGGAGGCCAGGTATTGTGCGGGCACGATTGTGATTTAGTGACCGGCATCACCACCCAGTGAGGAAGGTCAAGTTAGGTGTTACAGATGATTCAGGAGTCCGCAGAGGCGAAAGACATGCGGCCGCATTTCGAGGACATCCAGGCGCACTACGACCTGTCCGACGATTTCTTTGGGCTGTTCCAGGACAACTCCCGCAAGTACAGCTGCGCCTACTTCACCGGACCGTTCGTCTCGATGGAGGAGGCCCAGCTCGCCAACGTCGACCAGCACCTCGAACAGCTTGACCTCAAGCCCGGGATGACGCTGCTGGAGATCGGCTGCGGCTGGGGTCTGACGATGCAGCGCGCCATGGAGAAGTACGACGTCAATGTCATCGGCCTGACGTTGAGCAAGAACCAGCAGGCGTTCTGCACGGAGCTGCTCAGCAACACCGCGTCGGACCGCTCGCACCGCGTACTGCTGAAGGGCTGGGAAGAGTTCCACGAGCCGGTGGACCGCATCGTGTCGATCGAGGCCTTCGAGCACTTCGGCTTCGAGCGCTACGACGACTTCTTCAAGAACTGCTACGAGATCATGCCCGCCGACGGCCGCATGACCATCCAGAGCAGCGTGAGCTACCACCCGATGGACATGGCCGCGCGCGGCAAGAAGCTGACGTTCGAGATGGCCCGGTTCATCAAGTTCATGGCGACCGACATCTTCCCCGGCGGCCGGCTGCCCAGCACCCAGATGATGGTGGATCACGGCGAGAAGGCCGGCTTCAACGTCCCCGAGCCGCTGTCGCTGCGCAACCACTACATCAAGACGCTCGGCGTGTGGGCCGCCAACCTGGAGCACGCCAAGGACAAGGCCATCGAGATCGCGGGCCAGGAGAACTACGACCGGTACATGAAGTATCTGACCGGCTGCCAGTTCTACTTCCTGGACGAGTGCCTCGACGTCAGCCTGGTCACCTACACCAAGCAGAAGGAAGCCGCGTAGGCAGTTTCGACGAGTAGCGCCCCCGACCCGAGGTCGGGGGCGCTACTCGTTTTCGGGATCAGCTGCCGGATGCCGACGATTTCGCGCTCGCGTCACGGTGCCGGTGCGAACGCTTGTCGACGGGTGGGGGCGTGTCCGACGCCCCAGCGTCTGACCGGTCCGGCTTCGTGGCCTTGTCGGACGTGGTGGCCTTGTCTGACGTGGTGGCCTTGCCGCGCGTGCCCTTCGACGGCGAGCTCGATCCGTCATCCTTGCGGGGCTTGCCCGACGTCTTGCCGGCCGGGTCAGCCGCGGCGGCGTCCGATGCCTTGCCGTCCGCAGCGGTACCCGACGCCCCGGTGGTGTCTGACACCGCCGACGCGGTTGACCCGGCGTCCGCGCCGGTCCCCTTGGCGCGCTTCTTCACCTTGGTTGCCGTCGATGTGGTTTCCGTGGATTCGGTCGTCCCGGATTCCGCGGTGGCCGGGGCGGTCGCGGCCGAAGTCGCAACGGATGCCGTAGCGGCGGTGGCCGTGGTGGTTGTCTTCGCGGCCAACGGCGTGGAGGTCGGCAGGACTCCGCTGAGGTGCGAGCTGACCGCCGTGACCCAGGCGTTGATGGCCTTGCCCAACTGCTGGAACTCGCCCTGGATCGCCAGGCTGATCGAATTCAGCAGGCTCGCCAGTGACTGGGCTATCGCCGTGACACCGGAGACGATGCCACCGACCGTCGAGCCGACACCTCCGGCCGCGCTGGTGGCGTACTCCTTGATGGCCGCCGCGATGACGGCGACGGCGAGCTTCGGGGTCCAGTCGGCGTTGTAGATGCCGTAGCCGTCGGCACCGGCGACGCCGTCCTGCGCGGTGTAGATGAACACCGGCCCGGCATAGGCGAGGGTCTGCCAGGTGTCGAGCAGGTTCTTGATCAGGTCGGCCTGGGTCTGCTCGCTGACGTCGTTGGTCGACGCACCGAACTCACTGATCCAGATCTTGAGGTTGCCGTCGCCGTACTGCTGCAGCAGCTGATAGATCGCATTCAGTTGCGTCAGTGGGGAATTCGCGACGCCGGCGCCCGACGAGAAGGGCAGCGACTCCTGATACGGGTGGAACGACAACGCGTCGAAGTAGCCGGACGCGCCGGCGGCCAGCATCTCCTTGACGAACGTCACCGGATCGAGCGTGATGCTGCCGAAGCTGATGACGCTGCCGAGCGCGCCGGCGACCACGGTGGCGGTCGGGTCGACCGCCTTGATCGCCGGGTAGGCCGCCTTGAGCAGCGCCGCATAGGCAGTGGCGTCGATGGGATCCGACGACAACACGTAATTCGGCTCGTTCCAGATCTCGTACGCCGAGATGGTCGAGCCGTAGCGCGTGGCCACCTCGGCCGCGAACGCCGCGTACGTGGCCGGGTCCGGGGTGCCGGCACCCGTGATGGACGTCGACGAGCCCGCCCATGTCGGTGTGCTGGCGATCTCTGCCATGACGCCCATGTTCCGGGCCGCTGCCGCCTGCATGACCATGTCCATGTAGGACCAGTTGTAGGTGCCCTGCGCAGGTTCGACGAAGATCCACGGCACGAAGACCCGGATGTCCTGGACCCCGATGGACTGCAGGGTGTCGAGGGTCTGGTCGATCTGCGCCTGGGTCTGGCCGTACAGCCCCGAGTCGGCGATCCCGATGGTCGACGGCGCAGACACGATTTCGGCGGTGTTCTCGATCTGGGCGGTCAGATTCGCCGGCCCACTCGACGGCGGCGCGTACGCGCAGACCAGTGCGATCGGGAGCATCGCGACAATGCCGCGAAACACACAGGCACGGACCAATCCGCGCAGCGACCAATACATGCCGTCCTCCTCACCCCGAACGACCGGCCAGCGAATTGTTACGAGGCCGTCGATGAATGGCGGAGACATTACCGCCAGTGACGGCAACAAATCTGCAGAACCGTTGGAGAAATAAACATACCTATGGTCAACAACCAGGTAAAACGCCGTTATCTATTCACAGCCCACTGATAGACTTCTGACAGAATTTTCCAATGATTTCACGCATTCGCGTTATATAGCACACGTAATTACCGAGCTCAGCAAATACGAATTATCGTTGCCAAAGTCACCGGGACGAGGCAGAACATACGTCCGGTACATTTTTCGGAACAGCTCGACGCGAGCCGGCACGGCCAACACGAGAAGTGCGGAGGCAAATCATCGCGATGTGGCATTCAGTTCTGACATACGCCGGTGCCATCACGCTGTGCGCAGCGGTGGCCGGCGTCGCGGTGCGGTGGATTCCGATTGTCAACCGAACACTGTTGGCCCTGGCCGCCGGCGCCCCGTATGCGCTCATCGGCGCCCCGGTGGCCGCCATCCTGTTCGGGGCGGCAGGAAACTGGCTGCTGACAGCGGTCGCGATCGGCACCACCGTCGTCGCGGCCGTCATACAACTGCCCCTGTTCCGCCGCGCGCAGGCGCCGTCGGGGACGGCCCTGCGGTTCCTGTCGGCCAATCTGCGCTACGGGCGGGCCGACGCCGAAGCCGTCGTCCGGTACGCCGAGGAGAGCGCGGATATCGTTGCGCTGCAAGAACTCACGCCCGCGGCGCTGGCGCGGCTGGAGGCGGCCGGGCTCGACCGGCTGTTCCCGCACCGGGCGCTGCGCGAGATGGACGAACCCGGGGGCGTCGGGCTCTGGAGCCGTCACCCGATCAGTGACATCCGCATCGACGACGGCTTCTGGCTGGGAATGCTGGCCGCCGACGTCCACCTGCCCGAGGCACCCGCCCCCACCCGGGTGCTGACCGTGCACCTGTCCGCACCCTGGCCCGACCCGCTACAGGGCTGGCGCGACGACCTGGCGCGGCTGGCGGGCACGTTGCTGACGGCCGCCCGGGCAAGCACGGGCCCCGTGCTGCTCGCCGGTGACCTGAACGCGACTCCGGACATGCGGGAATTCCGCCGGCTGCTGCGGCAGGGCTATCAGGACGCCGGCGCACAGGCCGGCGCCGGGGTGGTGCGCACGCATCCGTCCGACATCGTCGCGCCACCGGTCTTCGCGGTCGACCACATCCTCACGCGCGGCTACGTGGCCACGTCGCTGCGGACGCTGCAGGTACCCGGTTCCGACCACCGGGCCCTGCTGGCGCAGTTGGTCGCCGGCTGACTCAGTTCACCGGCACGTCGAGGATCGGGCGCGGCTCGGATGCGCCCGGGCCGTTGAAGTGCCACCACTCCCCCGGGTACACAGTCAGCCCGCCGGCGACCATGGCGTCGCGCAGTCGCGCGCGGTTGGCCTGCTGTGCCGGGGTGACGCCCGTGGTCGCGTAGGCCGTCGCGCGCGGCGTGAAGTCATCGAAATCGGTGCCCATGTCGACGCCGGTGATGGTGACGTCCACCGACCGACCGGACTCGTGGCTGCGTGCGAACTGGCTGGGTTTGGCGACCCAGTTCGGGTCCGGCACGGCCTGGAACATCCGGACCTGCACGTCATGCGGTCGGTAGCAGTCCCAGAACGTCAGCACCTCGCCGTGCGCGCGCAGAATCCGGGCGGCGGTGGCCAGCCCCGGTGCCATGGACTCATGGATCAGGCACCGGGCATCGGCGGGATACAGCGGGATACCGACGAAGTTGTTCGGGGTGGCGTAGCGCAGGTCGATCACCGCGTCGGGGACGACGGTCCGGACGTCGATCAGTCCGGCCGCGGCGGCCTGGGGTGACACCGGCGGCGGGGCGGGCTGTGGTGCGGCCGAGGCCGCGCCGAGGTCCGGCCCGAAGTTCCCGACCGACAGCAGCGCGCCCAAGGCGACGAGTGTTCGCACGAACATGTGTCGAGGTTGCCAGATCCCGGCACCGGACAACCACGGGATCACCGGATGTCGCGGTGTGCCAACGCGGTCGGCGCGCTCAGCGGCTGGGCGACGGCGGCTTCCTGGTGTTCTTGGTGCCGACCCGCTTGCGTTTCGTCGGCCCGGGCTTGTCGGGCTGATCATCCGCGGTCTGCGGTGTGGCCAACCGATCCATCCACATCCGCAGCGTGGTGACCAGCAGCGCCGCGCTCTGGTCGGCGTCGGCAATCCCGATCGCCTGAGATATCGCCAATCCGCTTCCGGTCGCGACGATGGCGTCGATCGCCTCGTCCAAGCGCGGGTCGGCGGCGTCGACGCCCTCGGGTATCAGGTCCTCGACCATCACCCGGACCGACTCCCGGAACCGGTCGATGGTTTCCCTCGTCCCGGCGGTCTGCTCCGGGTCTCCCAGGGTGCTCAACAGGTACTCCGAACCGAGCACCGTGAGCGGGATGTCCGAGGACAACCGAGACCACCAGGTCGCCAGCGCCCCGAACCTGTCGTCCATCGAATCAGATTCGCCGACAAGCATTTCCAGCAATTTGGTGGTTTCCGCGAGGTACCTCGTGCGGAGGACTTCGAGGCACAGCGCCTCTTTGCCCGCGAAGTTGCTGTAGACAGCGCCGATGGTGCGCCCGGCGTCGGCCGCGATGGCCGCGATGGAGGTGCCGTGATAGCCGTTCGCATAGAAGAGCCGCGCCGCCGAATCGAGCACATCCTGGCGCGTCTGCGCCTGACTCTCTGCGCGTGTCAACACTTTCCGAGCCGCCACAGTGTCCTCCGCAGGTCCGCCAACCGGTCGCCGACGAGAGGCCAGACTACCGCCTCGGCGCGTTCCAAATTTGATATTGCCCCAATATTCAAATAGGGCTACTATCCGAAATGTGACATCGGCTCCACGGCAAGCAGCCCGACGGCGGCGCCCTGGCGATGCCCGCGATGAGCACGGCGTAGGCCCGGCGACGCATTCCCGCCTACCGAAACTGATTACCGCTCAACTCTTTTCATGAGGCCGACCCGAGGAGTCGAAATGACCGATACACACAGCTCGCCCAGCGCCGCCGACGGATGCCGGCCATGACAGTGGCAGTGGTGACGGGTGCCGGCAGCGGCATCGGGCGTGCGACGGCCGTACGGTTCGCCCGCAACGGCTCCGAGGTCGTGGTGGCCGACATCAACGAGCAGACCGGCAAGGAAACGGTCGACTTCATCCAGGACGCGGGTGGCCGCGCGGTGTTCCGTCGGCTCGACGTCGCCGACCTCACCGACTGGGAGGACTTCACCGACCGGGTGTGCGCCGAACACGGCGTCCCCGACGTCGTCGTCAACAACGCCGGCATCCTCATCGGGGGCGGCTTCCTGGAGCAGTCCAACGCGGACTGGCGGCGGATGATCCAGATCAACATGATGAGCCCACTGGTGGGATCCCGGTTGTTCGTGCAGCGCATGGCCGACGCCGGGGTGCGCGGCCACATCGTCAACGTGTGTTCGGTCGGCGCCTTCATGCCGACGCCCATCGCCCCCTCGTATGTGGTCGCCAAGGCCGGTGCGTGGTTCGGCACCCAGGCACTACGTGCGGAGTTCGGCGACAAGGGCATCAGCGTCAGCGCGATCTGCCCTGGGCTGATCCGAACCAGCCTGGCGGCCAACGGGACTCGCGGCGGAGTCGACGACAGCGACAGTTCGGACTGGGCGGCCAAGCTCGCCGCCGGGCACCGTTACATCGGCCGGTCCCCCGACCGGGTGGCTGCCGCGATCGAACGCGCGGTGCGCTGGAATCTCTCGACGGTCCCGGTCGGCGTCGAGGCCTGGGCCGGCTGGTACCTGTACCGGCTGTCGCCGAGCGCCGCTCGCGGCCTCTACGGCCTGTTCACGATGTCGATCGCCGACAAGGCAGTCGCCCTGTCAGGCAGGCTGTTCGGAGGGAAGCGATGAAGAATGTCATCGTCACCGGCGCGGGAGCCGGTATCGGGCGTGAGACGGCAAAGCTGTTCGCCGCCAAAGGCGGTCGGGTCGTCGTCGCCGACATCGACATGCCGGCCGCGAAGGAGACGGCCGAACAGATCGTCGGCGCAGGCGGCCAAGCCGTCGCCTACCGGCTGGACGTGGCTGCCGAAGACGAGTGGGAGGCCTTCGGCGAGTGGATGTTTGCCCACTTCGGTGCACCCCACGTGCTGATCAACAACGCCGGCGTCATGGACCTCGGCGGGTTCGTGGAGATGAACGCCGCGCAGTGGCAGCGCGAGATCGACATCAACCTGATGAGCGTCATCTACGGGTCACGGGTGTTCGCGCAACAGATGATCGACGACGGGATTCCCGGCCATATCGTGAATCTGTCGTCGGCGGCCGCGTACTTTCCATCGGGGCTCGAGCCCGCGTACGGCGTCGCGAAGTCGGCCGTCCTGATGGCCTCGCAGGCGTTACGAGTGGAGTTGCGCAGCAAAGGGATCGGCGTCACCGCGATCTGCCCGGGCGCCATCCGGACCAACCTGCTCGCCAACGGCCAACGGGCCGGGCTCACCGCGGAGCAGCAGGCGGCGTGGCGCGAGAGCGCGGGCGGTATGCAGCGATATGCCTACACCTCACCGCTGAAGGTGGCCCGGGCGATCGAACGGGCCGTGCGGTGGAATTCGGCCGTCGTACCGGTCGCACCGGAATCTTGGCTGCTGTACGGGCTGTTCCGGTTCTCCCCCAGCCTCACGCGCGCAGTTCTCGCGCGCGCGTCCTTCGACCGCATCGAATCCGTGATCCCGGTCGCCGGCAAGGCACTCGCCCGGCTGACCGGGAAATAGGAGATATGACAATGCCATCCAGCCCCGAATTCGAGGTCGTCGTCATCGGTGCGGGCTTCGGCGGCATCAACGCCGGCGTCCGGCTCCGGCAGGCCGGCATCGAGAACTTCGTCATCCTCGACAAGTGGGACAAGGTCGGCGGGACGTGGCACGCCAACCACTACCCCGGCGTCGCGGTCGACATTCCGTCGTTCATCTATCAGTTCAGCTATCACCAAAAAGGCGACTGGTCGCGGCTTTTCGCCCCGGGCCATGAAATTCAGGCGTACGCCGAGGAGGTCGTGGATGCCCACGGGCTGCGGCCGAAGCTGCGCCTGAACACCACGGTCACCGGATGCCGGTTCGACGAGGCGAACGACATCTGGCACGTCAGTACCGATTCCGGCGAGGTGACGGCCCGGTTCATCATCGCGGGCATCGGCGGCCTGGAGGTGCCGAACCTCCCGGATATCGCAGGCATCGACAGCTTCGGCGGGACGGTGCTGCACACCGCCGCCTGGGATCACAGCGTCGATCTGCGCGGTAAGCGGGTCGGCGTCATCGGCACGGGCGCCAGTGCGCTGCAACTGATTCCGGAGGTCGCCAAAGTCGCCGCCCACCTCACGGTGTTCCAGCGCACCCCGATCTGGGTCGCGCCCAAGCCGGATTGGCACACGGGCCGGGTCACCAGGGCGGTGCTGGGCACCCCGATACTGCGCGCGCCGTTGCGCGCGATCGGCATGGTGGGCGTCGAACTCGGTGTCGGCGCCGGCATGCTGCACGGGCGGCGGATGCAGCCGCTCATCCGCGGCGCCGAAGCCGCGCTGAAACTCTGGATGCGCACGCAGGTCAAGGATCCGGTGACGCGCGAGAAGCTCACCCCGAAGTACCTGCTGGGCTGCAAGCGACCGTCGATGCACAACGAGTACTTCAAGACCTACAACCTGCCGCACGTCGATCTGGTGACCGACCCCATCGAGAAGGTCACCCCCGACGCGGTGGTGACCGAGGGCGGCGCGGCGCACGACATCGATGTGTTGGTGTGCGCCACCGGATTCAAGGTCATGGCCAAGGGCAGCACGCCGCCGTTCCCGACCCTGGGCCGTGACGGCGTCGATCTCAACGAGTTCTGGGAGGCCAACCGCTACCAGGCGTACCAGGGCGTCTCGGCACCGAAGTTCCCCAACGCCTTCCTCGTCATCGGGCCGTACGCCTACGCCCCGGGCTCGTATCTGGTGTTGATCGAGTCGACCGGGGACCACGCCGTGCGCGTGATCACCGAGGCCCGGCAGCGTGGCGCCACCCGCGTCGAGGTCAAGCAGGAGCCGCACGACCGCTTCTTCGCGGACATGCAGAAGCGCGTCGCCGGAACTCCCCTGATGACCTCGGCGTGTGGCGGCTCCAACACGTATTACCTCAATCATCACGGCGACGCCGCGGCGTTCCGCCCGACCACGGTTCTGGAGATGCGTTGGGCGAACCGGCATTTCCCGCTGTCGGACTACCGTTTCACCCGCAACACCGTGCACGTGCCCGAAGGGGTGAGCGCATGAGTACGACGCCGCAATTCGAGGTCGCCGTCATCGGCGCCGGGCCCGGCGGTATCGCCGCGGGCGTGAAGCTCCGCAAGGCCGGCATCGACGACTTCGTCATCCTGGAGCGCGCCGACGATGTCGGCGGCAGCTGGCACGAGAACCACTACCCGGGTCTCGGCGTGGACATCCCGACCATCGCGTATCAGTACTCGTTCGCGCGCAACGCCAACTGGGATCGTTTCTTCGCCAAAGGCGCGGAGGTCAAGCAGTACCACGTCGATGTGGCCCGAAAGTACGGGCTGTACCCGCGTATCCGGTTCAATACCAACGTCGAACGGGAGGAGTGGGACGACACCGGTAACTTCTGGAAGCTGCATGCCGCCGACGGTTCCGTCGTCACGGCACGGTTCGTCATCAGCGCGGTGGGCGCGTTCGTCCGGCCCAAGGAGGACGTCGGGATTGCCGGTGCGAAATCGTTCAAGGGCAAGGTGCAGCGGCCGACCGATTGGGACCACGACTACGACATGACCGGCAAGGCCGTCGGCATCATCGGCACGGGAGCCAGTGCGGTGCAGATCATTCCGGCGATCGCACCGGAGGTCGGCCATCTGACGGTGTTCCAGCGCACGCCGGTCTGGTCCATTCCCAAGCCCGACTTCCGGGTACCGGCGGTGATGAAGAAGGTGCTGGCTTTCCCCGGCGTGCAGGCCACGATCCACGGCGGCGTGCTGGTCGTGGTCGACCTGATTCTCCGTGGGGCACTGCGGACCTCGCATTCGACGCTGGATCGAGCCGACGCGCTCTGCATCCGCGGCTACGGCAGATTCGTGGCCAGAACGGTGCACGATCCGGAAACCAGCGCGAAGCTGACGCCGAACTTCGGTCTGCTCGCCAAACGGCCGACCATGTCCAACGGATATCTGCAGGCCTACAACCGCACCAACGTGTCGCTGGTGACCGATCCCATCGAGAAGATCACGCCGACCGGCGTCCGGACCCGCGACGGAATGCTCCACAAGCTGGACGTGCTGATCCTGGCCACCGGCTACGAGGTGTTCTCCGACCCGGAGACGTATCGCCCGGGAACGGTCGTGGGCCGGGGCGGTTTCGATCTCGCCAAGTTCTACAACGAGGAAGGCCTGCAGGCGTACGAGAGCGTCTCGGTGCCGGGCCTGCCCAACCGGTGGACGCTGTGCGGCCCGTACTCGTGGACCGGTTCGGGCTGGCACGCATTCGTCGAGATGACCGCGGACCACGCCGTCCGCGCGATCACCGAGACCCGCCGCCGTGCGGCGCACGTCTGCGAGATTCGCCCGGAGGCCGCCGCTGCCTACCATCGCACCACCTATCGACGTGCGGAACCGTTGCGCTACTACCTCGGCGACCTCAACGGCCACGTGCCCACCTACTACCGGAACTCGCAGGGCGACACCACATACATCCGTCCCTCCGGTTTCTTCGAGGCCAGCCGCGGAAACCGCAGATTCCCGCTGGACGACTACCGCTACGAAATCCCGGCCACCACCGCGGGAATGCACGCATGAGCGCGATCGATTCGGTGACCATCGAGTTGCCCAGCCGCGCAAGCCGGTCACTGCGCGTCGCCGATGCGTTGGGCCGCAGGACGATTCGGCCCGCACTCGACGGTATCGCCCGGTTGGCCTGGCGCGGTACGCTGCGCGGCACGCCCGCGTTCCGCATCGCCAATCTCGCCGAGTTGATCACCGTCCCGCTACGGCCGCCGCGCGGCACCCGCCGCCGCGCCCTGCGCTTCGCCACCTGCCGCGCGGAATGGCTGTGGCACAAGACGATCGCCGGCCCCGACGACGTCACCGGCGGTGCCATCCTCTACTTCCACGGCGGTGGTTTTGTGGCTGGTGGACTGCACAGCCATCGCCGGATCGCGGGCCGTATCGCCCGCGCCGCGGGTATCCCGCTGCTCAACGTCGACTACCGGCAGCTGCCGGCGGCCCACATCACCGACACCGTCGCCGACGCGCTGGATGCCTACCAGCATCTGCTCGGGTTGGGCTTCGCTCCCGAAAAGATCGTGTTCGCCGGCGATTCCGCGGGCGGTGGCCTGGCCTTCGCCGCGGCGCTGGCCGCACGCGAGCGCCGTCTGCCGATGCCCGGCGGCATCGTCGCCATCGCGCCGTGGGCCGAATTCGATCCGGCCCGCAGGCTCGCCCACGCCAACGATCGGACGGACGCCGTGTTGTCGGCCTTCACCCTCTCGGTCCCCGCCCTGGTCGGTTTCGCGGCCGGCGGGGAGCTGGACCCGCGCTGGTCGCCGGTGAACCACGACTTCACCGGGCTCCCACCGGTTTTCATCCAGGTGGGCTCGACCGAAGTACTCCTGGCCGACGCCGAACAACTGGCTCAGTGCTGCCGCGCGGCCGCGGTGCCCTGCACGCTGCAGATCTGGGATCGCGCACTGCACGTCTTCCACGCCGGGGCCGACGTCCTTCCCGATGCCCGGGCCGCCATATCCGACATGGGCCGCACCATCCGCGCATTCGTCGACACCGGCGCCCCGTCTCTGCCGACCGGGCGCAGCACGGCGGCATGACCCCACGACAACGCCGCTTCGCAACAACCGAACAGAACGGAATCTTCATGCCCCAACCGCTGTTTCGCCAACGCATCACCGCCTGGATGCAGCTCCGTCCGGCCCCGATTCCCGTGCTCTGGCGCGGGGTGGACCGCATCCATTTCACCGCGGATGCGGTGATCCGGCTGATCGAGAAGGCGCACATGGGAATTCGGGATCAGATCGTGCTGCCGACGGCCGCGAGAGTCGGTGTGGCACCGGCGGCCATCGACACCTTCCGCCGACGGCACACGCAGTTCTTCGGGCGCGTGTACCGCGGACTGCGCACCATCCACTGGTACGTCTGACAACGAAGAACCCCCGCACGACCGAAGTCGTACGGGGGTCCTTCGTGAAATCGGATTCGGCTTACGCCTCTTCGGTGAAGTTCCGGGTGACGGCCGGGTCGACCGGGATGCCCGGGCCGGTGGTCGTCGAGACGGTGACCTTCTTCAGGTAACGGCCCTTCGACGACGACGGCTTGGCGCGCAGCACCTCGTCCAGCGCAGCACCGTAGTTCTCGGCCAGCTTGACCTCGTCGAACGACGCCTTGCCGATGATCAGGTGCAGGTTGGCCTGCTTGTCGACGCGGAAGTTGATCTTGCCGCCCTTGATGTCGGACACGGCCTTGGCCACGTCCGGGGTGACGGTGCCGGTCTTCGGGTTCGGCATCAGACCACGCGGGCCGAGGACGCGGGCGATCTTACCGACCTTCGCCATCTGATCCGGCGTCGCGATCGCGGCGTCGAAGTCGGTCCACCCACCCTGGATACGCTCGATCAGGTCATCGCTACCGACGGCATCGGCGCCGGCGGCCACAGCGGCCTCGGCCTTCTCACCAACCGCGAACACCACTACGCGGGCGGTCTTACCGGTGCCGTGCGGCAGGTTGACGGTGCCACGCACCATCTGGTCTGCCTTACGAGGATCGACACCCAGCCGGATCGCAACCTCGACGGTCGCATCCTGCTTCTTCGAGGACGTCTCCTTGGCCAGCTTGACGGCCTGGAGCGGGGTGTACAGGTTGTCGCGGTCCACCTTCTCGGCAGCTTCGCGGTATGCCTTGCTGTTCTTGCTCATTTGAATCTCCAGTTCAGAGGTTGTGGTTAGCGAGCCGAAGCGGGCTCTTCCACGTATTGCTCAGTTCGAGTACCCGACGTGTACGGGTCGAACTATTCGACGGTGATGCCCATCGAGCGCGCGGTGCCGGCGATGATCTTGGCAGCGGCGTCGATGTCGTTCGCGTTGAGGTCTTCCTTCTTGGTCTCGGCGATCTCGCGGACCTGGTCCCAGCTGATCTTGGCGACCTTGGTCTTGTGCGGCTCGGACGAACCCTTCTGGATACCCGCAGCCTTGAGCAGCAGCCGGGCAGCCGGCGGGGTCTTCAGGACGAACGTGAACGTGCGGTCCTCGTAGACGCTGATCTCGACGGGGATGACGTTTCCGCGCTGGCTTTCTGTCGCGGCGTTGTACGCCTTGCAGAACTCCATGATGTTGACGCCGTGCTGGCCGAGCGCCGGACCCACGGGCGGGGCGGGGTTGGCCGCGCCGGCCTGGATCTGAAGCTTGATCAGCCCGACGACCTTCTTCTTCTTCGGGGCCATTGGTGTGGTGTTCCTTTCTAGGTAGTCGCGGCGCGACTACGTTCCTGCTAACCGGGAGCCGAGGCTCGCGATTAAATCTTGCTGACCTGTGTGAAGGTCAATTCGACGGGTGTCTCGCGTCCGAAGATGGACACCAGCACCTTGAGCTTCTGCTGTTCGGCGTTGACCTCGCTGATCGACGCAGGCAGCGTGGCGAACGGGCCGTCCATGACGGTGACCGACTCGCCGACCTCGAAGTCGACCAGGATTTCCGGGCGCGCCAGGGTGGCTTCGCTGTCGGCACCCGACGCAGCGGCGGCCGCGGTCGCCTTGGCAGGCTTCTTCGCGGCGCCCTGCGGCAGCAGGAACTTCACGACGTCGTCGAGCGACAGCGCCGACGGCTTCGAGGTCGCGCCGACGAACCCGGTCACACCCGGGGTGTTGCGCACGGCGCCCCACGACTCGTCGTTCAGGTCCATGCGCACCAGGATGTAGCCCGGCAGCACCTTGCGGTTGACCTGCTTGCGCTGGCCGTTCTTGATCTCGGTGACCTCTTCGGTCGGCACCTCGACCTGGAAGATGTAGTCGCCGACGTCCAGGTTCTGCACGCGGGTCTCGAGGTTGGCCTTCACCTTGTTCTCGTAGCCGGCGTACGAGTGGATGACGTACCACTCGCCTGCCTGACGACGCAGCTGCTTCTTCAGCGCGACCGCGGGATCCTCGTCCTCGGGCTCCTCGGCGACGGCTTCCGCCGTCTCGTCGACGACCACGTCGGTCGTCTCGGGCGCTTCCTCGGCGTCGGCCGAGTCGGTCTCCAGGGTGTCGTCAGCGTCCACGGTGTCGTCCGAGGTCTCCACCGACTCGACTGCCTCGGCGGTCACGTCGGACTCGTCCGAAGGTGTCTCGCCATCGAAAGTCACGGTAGTCAGTCCTCTCTTACGTTCTTGAGCTCGTCCCGGCGGGCGCTCGGCGTCAGCCGAACACCCACATGACGAGCTTGGCGAGACCGAAATCGACCCCACCGATCAGCGCCACCATGAAGACCAGGAACACCAGCACGACGGTCGTGTAACCGATCATCTGCTTGCGGTTCGGCCAGATGACCTTGCGCAGCTCGGCGACGACCTGCTTGAGGTAGTTCCAGACGAACACGAACGGGTTCCGAGTGGGGCCCGTCTTCTTGGACTTGTCAGCCTTCTTCGGCTTGGACTTCTTGCCGGCCTCGGCCGCGCTGTCCTCGGCGTCGGAGTCCGTGTCGCCGGTCTCGGCGTCCGATTCGGACTCGTCGACCTCGACGGCCCGCCGGGCCCGCTTTCCGGTCGGACGCGCCGGACGCGTCACAACTGCGGTCTGGCCCTGCGACTCGCTTTCGCTCGCGTCGGTGCCCGCATCAGTACCGGCGCCTGCGGAGCCGGCACTATCGCGCTCGTCGCTCACCGCATGCCTTTCGTCTGTTCCAGGTGGTCACATTTCCAGTGTCCACATCGGTATTCAGTTGAGCAGGGGCGACAGGACTTGAACCTGCAACCTGCGGTTTTGGAGACCGCTGCTCTGCCAATTGAGCTACGCCCCTTCAGCACCGGCCAGGCCGGCGCTTCCGGTTGGGTCCTCACACAATTCGCGCGCTCCCCGATCGGTCGATGTGTAACCGACGGACAGCGCGCTGAAAAGGGTGGATCCCCGAGGACCGAGTGTACATCGGCCCCAGTCTGAGTTACTAATCCGCTCCGACGGCCGAACGCAAAACCTGGCCCGTTTCGCGGTCGTAGCGCACCGACACCGAGTTGTCGCCCTCGTGGCCCATCAACGTCGTGAAGGCCTCCATGATGACGCTGCCGTCGTCATCGGTGAGGGTGTTGCGGGTCATCACGATGTCGGCGCCGAACCGGTGCTCGACGGAGATGATCTCGACGGTCGCGTGCAAGCGGTCACCGACCAGGATCGGGCGGTGGTACACGAACTTCTGGTCGACCTGGATGATCTGCATGGTCTCCATGCCGACATCGACGACGCGGAAGAAGTCCTGCTGGACCAGCAGCGCGACGATCGCCACGAACGTCGGGCCGGCGACGATGGCCTTGTGACCCAACTCGGCCGCGGCGGCTTCGTCCATCGAGACGGGGTGGTCGGACTTGACGGCCTTGGCGTACTGCCGGACCTGCTCCCGGCCCACGACGAAGACCTGCGGGTACTTGTGGACCATCCCCAGGATGTTGGGATTCAGCGGCATGACTACGCCAACTTCGCGGTGGCGACGGCGCGGCCGAAGATCTTCTTGCCGCCGGTGGTGGCAGAGAGCGCGATGGTGACCGACTTGGATTCCTCGTCGACCGACTTCACGCGGCCGCTGAAGATCAGCTCAGCGCCGACGCCGTCGTTCGGGACCGGGACCACAGAGGTGAAGCGGACGTTGTACTCGGTCACGGCAGCCGGGTCGCCGACCCAGTTGGTGATGTAGCCGCCGCCGAGGCCCATGGTCAGCATGCCGTGGGCGATCGCGGTGTCCAGACCGACCTGCTTGGCGATCTCGTCGTCCCAGTGGATGGGGTTCAGGTCGCCGGAGACGCCGGCGTAGTTGACCAGGTCCTGCCGGGTCAGCTGGTAGGTCTTCTCAGGCAGCGCGTCGCCGACCTTGACCGAATTGAACTCACGAAGTGCCATCTGAGAATCCTCCCTGTCCGTCCTCGTCACCCGAGCGACCCGCCAAGGTCGTGTAGGCCTCCTGCACGACCTCATCACGGTCATTCGTGATGATGTTCTTGGTCACGATGATGTCGGTGCCGTGTGCCTGACGGAACGAGTCGACGTACACATCGCAGTACAGCTTGTCCCCGGCCTTGATCGGCTGCAGGAACTTCAGCGACTGGTCGACCTGGACGATCTGGGCATCAGAAATGGCGATGCCGGCATCGCCGAACATCGCGAATTGGGCTTGGTAGCCGAAGATGCAGATGAAGGTCAGCGGCGCGAGCAGCGCGTCGTGGCCGAGCTCGGCGGCCGCCGACTCCTGGTGGAAACACGCGTCGTCGTTCTGAACGGCAGTCGCGTGCTCACGGATCTTCTCGCGACCGACCTCGTAGCACTCGGGATGCCGGTAGTGATAGCCGACAATGTCCGCCAGACCCACGACGAGTGACTAACGCGACTCTTTGTGCGGCTGGTGCGTACCGCAGTTCGGGCAGAACTTCTTCAGCTCGAGCCGATCCGGGTCGTTGCGGCGGTTCTTCTTGGTGATGTAGTTACGGTGCTTGCACACCTCGCAGGCCAAGGTGATCTTCGGCCGTACGTCGGTACTCGACGCCACGTCTCTGCCTCTTTCGCTTCGAATCTCTGTTGTGCTGGTAGCGGTGGGGAGGCTCGATCTCCCGACCTCACGATTATGAGTCGTGCGCTCTAACCAGCTGAGCTACACCGCCCCGACAGACACAGGCGGCGCAGCGGCGGATTTTTACTTCCGTCGCTCCGCTCGCCATATGTCCACCGAGCCCCCTAACGGAATCGAACCGTTGACCTTTTCCTTACCATGGAAACGCTCTGCCGACTGAGCTAAGGGGGCCTGACCCTCGGTTTCGAACTGTCGGTTACGACCGTCTGCCCCGTGGGCCTTAAAGAGGTTACCGTCTCGCGGTTTCACCTGCCAAAACGGCAGCTCAACCATACTATTTCGGCCTGTTCGGGCGGTCCCGCCGCGGGTTTGCTCCGGGTTTGTCCCTGGCCTCGTCCAATGCCGCCTTGGTTATTCATCGGTTGAAGTCAGGTACTTCTGCGGCGCCGAAACGATCCCTGAGCTCAATCGCCCGTCTCACTGAACTCAGATACGTCTACGCCGCCCGCCACCCCCGGCGGTACAACGCCGCCGCGACCCGGGCCAGGACGTCATCGTCGGTGTCCTCCTTGATCACCCTGATGACGATCCAGTTCCGCGCCTCGAGCCTCGGCAGCGCCTTCAGGTCGCGGACATACTGCTCGCGATCGGTCTGGTGGTGGCCTCCGTCGTATTGCACTCCGACCAGCAGGTGCTTCCAGCCCATGTCGAACTTGGTGATCAACCGATTGCCGTCATGAACCGGGATCTGGGTGTCGGTAGGGCGCATACCCGCGTCGGTGAGCAGCAACCGCACCCGCGTCTCCTGCGGCGACTCGGCCCCGTCGTCGCTCAGCTCGAGCGCCACGCCGAGCTGAGCGAGACGGCGCGCCCGCGGATACCGTGCGATGAGCGGCTGAACTTCGTCGGCGCCGACCCGGCCCACCCACAGCAGTGCGTCGATCCGGGCGACCGCCGCATCCCGGTCGAGGTGGCGGCCCAGGTCGAAGATCGTCCGCCCCGGCGTGGTGACCGGAATCCCGTCATACGTGGTGACCTCGTCCGCGGCGTACGCCTCATTCCGCACGATCAGCCCGCTCGGCGGGTTGCCGTTGCGCCAGAGCATCTCGATCGGCACGTCGTCGTCGACGTATTTCGCCCAATGCAGCGCCGATGCCGCCACGCCTGTGATGACACCCCGCCGGCCGGACCACAACCACGCACCGCGAGCGCGATCTCGGACGGTGGGCTCGAACGGTCCGTAGACGTCCGGGAACATGCGCCCGTAGTGCCGACGCAGGTCATTACGCGTGACCTTTCCCGCGGCCAATGCCTCGCTGCCGATGAATACCCCCATGACGCGATGTTGTCGGCGGCCTCCGACGCTGCGGCGCCCACACGCCGTCGTTGGGTTCGAGCTGTGGATGAACGTCGCACTGTGGATTGCTCGGCCCCCGCGAAGTCCCTGGCTTCAATGAGCGAGCGCGCCAACCCCTCGTGATCGACGCCAGGGACGCCGCGCACCCGAAATCCGTACCCGGCTTCAATTGGCACGAGATATGCGCTCGGAGATTGCAGCCACGCACGTCAACGCCGAGACGACCCTCCTAGGCTGTCGGCATGCCTGATGACCGCCTGTATTTCCGCCAGTTGCTCGCCGGTCGCGACTTCGCGGCGACGGACCCGATCGCCCAGCAGATGCGCAACTTCGCCTACCTCATCGGCGACCGGGAGACCGGCGACTGCGTGGTTGTCGACCCGGCCTACGCCGCGGGCGATCTGGTCGACGTCCTCGAAGGCGACGGCATGCACCTGTCGGGCGTGCTCGTCACCCACCACCACCCCGACCACGTCGGCGGTTCGATGATGGGCTTCGAGCTCAAGGGCCTGGCCGAGCTGCTGGAGCGGGTCAGCGTGCCGGTCCACGTCAACGCCCACGAGGCGGACTGGGTGTCCCGGGTCACCGGCATCGCACCGTCGGAGTTGACGCCGCACCAGCACGGCGACGTCGTGCAGGTCGGAGCGGTGCCGATCGAGCTGCTGCACACCCCAGGGCACACCCCCGGCAGCCAGTGCTTCCTGCTCGACGGCCGGCTGGTGGCCGGCGACACGCTGTTCCTGGAGGGCTGTGGCCGCACCGATTTCCCGGGCGGGAACGTCGACGACATGTTCCGCAGCCTGCAGGCGCTGGCCGCCCTGCCCGGCGATCCGACGGTCTTCCCCGGCCACTGGTACTCGGCCGAACCCAGCGCGCCGCTCGACGACGTCCGTCGCACCAATTACGTCTACCGGGCGCGCGACCTGGACCAGTGGCGCATGCTCATGGGCGGCTAGCGGCGTAGCTACCTTTCGCTCTCCGTTGTACAAGTCAACCAGCGAATATTAGTCTCAGTGTCGGATAAAACCGATGAGACTTGACGACTGGATGGCGCGGTGGACTGGATATCTCAACGCTGGGACGACCTGACAGGCCTGGGATCAGGCAGCTGGCTGGCCATCGCGGCGTGGGCCGCACTGGCGTTCGGCATCGTCGTACTGATCGCGGTGAACCGCCAGCTGTCCAAGAATCGCCAGCTCAAGCAGGATCAGGTCCGCCCGCAGGTGACCATGTTCATGGAGCCGCACGCGTCGGACTGGCACCTGATCGAGCTGGTGGTCCGCAACTTCGGGCAGACGGCGGCGCACAACATCTCGTTCGATTTCACCAATCATCCGACGGTCGCCATCTATGAGGATTCCGACCACGACGGCGAACTCGACGTCACCGAGCTGCGACTGCCCAGCGAACTCTCGATCCTGGCTCCAGGGCAGGAGTGGCGAACCATCTGGGACTCGGCGATCAGCCGCGAGGAGCTGGGCGGGTCCATCCGCTCCCGGTTCGAGGGGACGCTCACCTACTACGACATGCCGGCGCCCGCGCAGGGCAAGAAGTCGCGGTTCGGGCGCAAGCCCCGCGAGTTCGAGTCGAAGGCGGTGCTCGACTGGGCCGCGCTGCAGCCGGTGCAGCGGTTGGAGCTCATGACGACGCACGACCTCGCCAAGCGCGAGAAGCAGAAGCTCGAGCTGCTCCGCAGCGTGCTGACGTACTTCCACTACGCCTCCAAGGAGACGCAGCCCGACGTCTTCCGCGCCGAGATCGACCGGATGAACCGGGCCGTCCGGGAGACGCAGGACCGGTGGCGCAGCCGCGCCGCCGACGAGACCACCGAACTGGAAATCCAGTGGTTCGACGACGGCCCGAAGGGCCGGCACCGCAACGCCGTCCACTGACAGGACGCCACTGACGGCACGTCTAGCATCGGCTCACACCCGTTCCCCGCGAGGGAACCGACCGAGGGAGAACCGATGAGCACCGTCACCTACGCCGTGACCGATGCGGTTGCCACGATCACGCTGGACGACGGCAAGGTCAACGTCCTGAGCCCGACGATGCAGCAGAACATCCACGCCGCGCTCGATCAGGCCGAGCAGTCCGCTGGGGCCGGAGCGGTCAAGTCGATTGTGATCGCCGGCAACAACCGTGTCCTGAGCGCCGGTTTCGACCTCGCCATCTTCGGTTCCGGCGACGCGGCGGCCGGGTTCGCCATGCTGCGCGGCGGCATCGAGCTGATGGACCGGGTCCTGCGTTTCCCCGTCCCCGTGGTGGTCGCCGCCACCGGACCGGCCGTCGCCGGTGGATCGTTCCTGCTGTGCTCGGGCGACCATCGGGTCGGCTCGGCCACGATGCGGTGCCAGGCCAACGAGGTGGCCATCGGCATGACGGTGCCGCAGTCCTGCATCGAAATCCTCCGGCTGCGACTGACCAATTCGGCCTTCCAGCGGGCAGTCGGCCTGGCTGCCACGTTCACCGGCGAGGAGGCCCGGGCGGCCGGCTGGGTGGACGAGATCGTCGACCAGGAGCACGTGCTGAGCCGCGCCCAGGAGGTGGCCGCGGGATTCGCCGCGACGCTGCACCCCAAGCATCACCTGGCCAGCAAGCTCAAGGCCCGCGCCGACGGACTGGCCGCGATCCAGGCCGGCATCGACGGTCTGGCCGCCGAGTTCGCCGGGTAACGCCACACATCGACAAAGCTGTCGGTATGCCGACCTAGGGTGGTCCGATGGCGCTACATCTGCACCGAGCCGAGGACACCGGCGCGCTGGCCGCCGGGCTGGGTGCACTGCTCGCCGAACCGCCGGCGGATCCGTTCGCCTCCGAGCTGGTGCTGGTGTCCGCCCGCGGCATGGAGCGCTGGCTCAGCCAGCAGCTGTCCCATGCGCTCGGCCGCGGCACGGCGAACGACGGTGTGTGCGCGGGTATCGAATTCCGCTCCCCCGCATCGCTTCTCGCGGAGATCACGGGCACGGCCGACGACAACCCGTGGGAGCCCGACGCCCTGGTGTGGCCGCTACTGGAGGTGCTCGACGATCTGGGCGCAAACCACCCCTGGGCGGGCACCCTGGCCGCGCACCTCGGCTACACCGCGCTGGGCAATCCCGAGGAGACCCAGTTGCGGCAGGGCCGTCGGTACGCGGTGGCCCGGCGGCTGGCGGGCCTGTTCGACACCTACGCCAAAGCCCGGCCGGCGATGCTCGCCGACTGGCTGACGGGCGGCGAGTCCGACGGCGCGGGCGGCCGGCTGGACGACGACCTGCGGTGGCAACCGCACCTGTGGCGCGCGACCGCCGAACGTGTCGCTGCCGACCCGCCCCCGGTGCGGCAGGCGAAAACCATTGCCCGGCTGCTCGATTCACCGTCCGAGCTACCCCCGCGGCTGTCCCTGTTCGGGCACACCCGGTTGCCCGCGGCAGATCTCGAACTGCTCGGGGCCTTGGCGACCCACCACGATCTGCACCTGTGGCTGCCGCACCCCAGCGACCCGTTGTGGCAGGCGCTGTCCGATCTGCGCGGTCCGGAACTCCGGCGCGAGGACAGCAGCCGGTTGCGGGTGGGCCACCCCCTACTGCAGACCCTGGGCCGCGATCTGCGAGAGCTGCAACGCGGCCTCCCGGCCGCGCAGTCCGATCGGTTCCACCCCCGCAGCGGATTCCCGGACACGCTGCTGGGCCGGCTGCAGTCCGACATCTCGGCCGACGAGGCGCGGCCCGGCGGGCGCCGGCTCGCCAAGGGCGACCGGTCCGTGCAGATCCATCGCTGCCACGGCGCGGCCCGGCAGATCGATGTCCTGCGTGATGTGCTGCTCGGCCTGCTCGACGACGACGAGACCCTGCAGCCGCGCGACATCCTGGTGATGTGCCCCGACATCGAAACCTATGCGCCGCTGATCACCGCGGCGTTCGGGGCGGGCGAGCATGCCGACCTCGGCCACCCGGCCCAGAGCCTGCGGGTCCGGTTGGCCGACCGCGCGCTGACCCAGACCAATCCCCTGCTCGGGGTGCTGGCCGAGCTGCTCGACATCGCCGACGGCCGGGCGACCGCCAGTGCGGTGCTGAGCCTGGCGCACAGCGAGCCAGTGCGCCGGCGCTTCGCGTGGGGCGACGACGACCTCGTGGACCTCACCGAATGGGTTGGCGCGGCGGGCATTCGGTGGGGTTTCGACGCGGCGCACCGGAGCCCGTACGCGCTGCAGCGATACCCGCAGAACACCTGGCAGTTCGGGGTCGACCGGCTGCTCGTCGGCGCCGCGATGTCCGACGATTCGCAGGGCTGGCTGGGCACCGCATTGCCGCTCGACGACGTCGACTCGAACCGCGTGGAACTGGCCGGCCGGTTGGCCGAATACGTCCAGCGGTTGTGCGGTGTCGTCGACCGGCTCACCGGCGCGCAGCCCCTGGACAGCTGGGTGGAGATCCTGCGCGACGGCGTCGCGCAGCTCACCCGCGTCGGCCCCGACGAGCAGTGGCAGCAGGCGCAACTCGACCGTGAACTCGCGAAAGTGTTGGCCCACGCGGGTTCTCGGTCCGGCACGACGCTGCGGCTGCCCGATATCCGGTCCCTGCTGCGCCGGCAGCTGGCCGGCCGCCCGACCCGCGCCAACTTCCGCACCGGCACGCTGACGGTGTGCACCATGGTCCCGATGCGCTCGGTGCCGCATCGCGTGGTGTGCCTCGTCGGGCTCGACGACGGCGTCTTTCCGCGCACCAACATCGCCGACGGTGACGACGTCCTGGCCCGTCGCCCGCTCACCGGTGAACGCGACATCCGTTCGGAAGACCGGCAGTTGCTGCTCGATGCGATCTGCGCGGCCACCGACACCCTGGTCGTCACCTACACCGGCACCGACGAACACTCCGGCGAGCACCGGCCGCCCGCGGTCCCGGTACAGGAGCTGCTCGACGCGCTGGACCGGACCACGACGGAACCCGTCCGGGACCGCATCGTGGCCGACCACCCGTTGCAGCCCTTCGACATCCGCACCGTCGCCTGTGACGAGCTGGTACCCGACCGGCCGTTCACCTACGACCCGGCGGCGTTGCGCGGGGCCAGGGCCGTCCTCGGCGAGCGCCGGCCGAAGCCGCGGCTCATCGACGGCCCGCTGGACGAATCGCCGTGCGGTGACGTCGAACTCGCCGAACTGTTGCGGTTCTTCGCGAACCCGGTGAAGGGGTTCTTCCGGGCGCTGGACTACACGCTGCCGTGGGACGCCGACGAGTTGTCCGATGCCATCCCGGTCGCCATCGACGGTCTCGGCAAGTGGGCGGTCGGGGAACGCATGCTCGACGACCTGAAGATCGGCCGCGATCCGGACTTCGTCATCGGCGCCGAGTGGCGGCGCGGCACGCTGCCGCCGGGCCGGCTCGGCTGGCGGCAGGCCAACGAAATCCGCGGTGAGGCCCTCGAACTGGCGACCGCCGCCCGGACGCTCCAGCGCGGCGAGGCGAGTGCGCTGGACATCGACGTCGACCTGGGCCAGTGCCGCAGGCTCACCGGCACCGTCGCGCCGCTGTGGCAGGACCGCACCGTGACGGTCACCTATTCGAAGCTGGGCGCCAAGCATCGGCTGCATGCCTGGGTCACCCTGGTGGCGCTGGCGGCAGCTGCGCCGGAACGCGAATGGGAGGCGTACTGCATCGGCCGCGGCCCACGGGGCGGCGTGCACGCCATGGGGTATCGGCCTCCGGAGCAACCGCTTTCGGTGCTGCGGGACCTGGTGGCGATCTACGACGCGGGCCGCCGCGAACCGCTGCCCCTGCCGTTGAAGACGTCGCTGGAGTGGGCGCGGGCGCGGCTGTTCGACGACCCGGTACCGGAGCGGGGCGCCGAGTCGGAATGGCGGTTCGAGAAGGACGGGGCCGAATACGTGGAGGTCTGGGGGCCGGCCGCGCCGTTGCACGTGTTGCTCGACCCGCCGCGACCCGACGAGGTCGCCGTCCGCGGCGAGACCACGCGCCTGGGCGCGTACGCGGCCCGGCTGTGGCAGCCACTGCTCGACGCGGAACGGCGGGTCTGATGGACGCGTTCGATCTGCTCGGCCCGCTGCCGGAACCGGCGACGACGACGGTGCTGGAGGCCAGTGCCGGCACCGGAAAGACCTATGCCCTCGCCGGTCTGGTGACGCGGTATGTCGCCGAGGGCGCCGCGACGCTGGACCAGATGCTGCTGATCACCTTCAGCCGGGCGGCCACCCGCGAACTGCGCGAACGGGTGCGGGCGCAGTTGGTGAAGACCGTTGCGGCGCTGGATGATCCGTCCGCCGACGCCGACGATTTGATCCGTCACCTGAGGGGCGTAGCGCCCGACGAACTGGTGCTGCGCCGGGCCCGGCTGCGTGACGCGCTGTCGGATTTCGACGCCGCGACCATCGCCACCACGCACGAGCTCTGCGGGCTGGTGCTGCGTTCCCTCGGCATCGCCGGCGACACCGATTCGGGCGCGCAGTTGGTGGAGAGCCTCGACGATCTGGTCGGCGAGATCGTCTCCGACCTGTACCTCACGACCTACGGAGACCAGCGCGACGAGCCCGCGCTGAGCTTCGCCGATGCGCTCGATCTGGCCAAGCGCGTCGTCGGCGATCCCGGCGCGCAGTTGCGGCCCGAGACCGCCGACCCCGACAGCGTTGCCGCGCAACGCCTCTCGTTCGCGCGGGCGGTGCTCGAGGAACTCGAACGCCGCAAGCGCCGGCTGGGGGTACTGAGCTTCGACGACCTGCTGAGCCGGCTCGCCACCGCGCTGGAGGAGCCCGACGCACCGGCGCGCGACCGGATGCGCCGGCGCTGGCCGATCGTCATGGTCGACGAGTTCCAGGACACCGACCCGGTGCAGTGGCAGGTGATCTCCCGGGCCTTCGTCGGGCACAGCGCCGTGGTGCTGATCGGCGACCCGAAGCAGGCCATCTACGCGTTCCGCGGCGGCGACATCGTCACCTACCTGGATGCCGCGCGCAGTGCCGACCAGCGGCTGACGCTGGCCGAGAACTGGCGCAGCGACAAGGTTCTGGTGGACCGGCTGCAGACCGTGCTCAAGGGTGCGGCGCTCGGCGACAACGACATCGTGGTGCACCCCGTCGAGGCCCGCACCGACCGGCACCGGCTCACGGGAGCACCGCACAACGACCCGTTCCGGCTGCGGGTCGTCGCGCGCACGGAGTTCGGGACGCCGCAGCGCCGCATGGTGCCGATCGGTCAGTTGCGGCCGTACATCGCCAAGGATCTCGCCGCCGACATCTCGGTGCTGCTGGCCAGTGGCGCGCAGTTCGACGGCCGGCCGCTGACGGCCGGCGACATCGCGGTGATCGTCGACAGCGGCCTGGACGCCGTCCCGTGCCGGGATGCATTGCTCGACTTGGGCATTCCCGTGGTGTATTCGGGCGACACCGATGTGTTCGCCTCGACCGCGGCGGCGGAGTGGCTGCGGCTGCTCGATGCCTTCGACACCCCCAACCGCAGTGGCGTGGTGCGGGCCGCCGCGACCACCATGTTCTTCGGCCACCGCGCGGCCGATCTCGCCGCCGGCGGCGACGAGCTGACCGACCAAATCACCACCACCATCCGGCAGTGGGCCGGCCTCGCCCGGGACCGGGGCATCGCGGCGGTGTTCGAGGCGGTGGTGTCGCTGGGTCTGCCCGAGCGGGTACTCGGGCATCGGGGCGGCGAGCGGCACATGACCGACCTGGCGCACGTCAGCCAGCTCCTGCACGAGACCGCCCATCGCGAGCGTCATCACCTGCCCGCCCTGCGGGATTGGTTGCGCCGCCAGATCAAGGACCGCGGCGGCCCGGCCGAACGCAACCGCCGGCTGGACAGCGACGCCGCCGCGGTGCAGATCATGACGGTGTGGCGCAGCAAGGGGCTGCAGTTCCCGGTCGTGTATCTGCCGTTCGGGTTCAACCGGTTCGTCAAGGCCGACACGGTGTTGCGGTTCCACGACACCGACGGCACGCGGTGCCTGCACGTCGGCGGTGCCGGGGCCACCGACCGGGCCGCGGCCGAGCAGGCGGGCCTGGCCGAGACCGCCGGTGACAACGTCCGGCTGACCTATGTCGCGCTCACCCGCGCACAGTCACAGGTGGTGGCGTGGTGGGCACCGTCGCGGGACGAACAGAACGGCGGCCTGTCGCGGCTGCTGCGGGGCCGCCGGCCCGGCGCCACCGCGGTGCCGGACTGCGTTGTCCCGCAGACACTTTCCGACGACGACGCGCTGGCGTGCTTCACGGCGTGGGAGCACGCGGGCGGTCCCGTGGTCGAGGCGGCCGAGCCCGTCGCACCGATGACACCGCCGGCACCGGAGGCGCCGGTCGACCTGGACGTGCGGCATTTCCACCGCAGCATCGACACGTCTTGGCGACGGACGTCGTACTCGGCGCTGGTGCGCGTCGTCCACGACGACGGGCAGGCCGTGACCAGCGAACCGGACAGCGCGCTGCGGGACGACGAATCCGCCGATGTCGTGCCCGAGGCCCCACCGCCACTGCCTGGCAACGTGCCGTCGCCCATGGCCCAGCTGCCCGCGGGCGCCGCCTTCGGCTCGTTGGTGCACGCCGTGCTGGAACGTGCCGACCCGCTGTCCGGAGATCTGACGGCCGAACTCGCGGCCCGGATCGACGAGCAGGCCGGGTTGTGGAACGTCGAAGTGCCCACCGCTGAACTGGCTTCGGCACTGGTGCCGATGCACGACACCCCGCTCGGCCCGCTGGCACCGGGCCTGACGCTGCGGCAGATCGGGCTACGGGACCGGTTGCGGGAACTGGATTTCGAGATGCCGCTGGGCGGCGGCCAGGACCGGCCCGACGCCGCGCGGGACATCCGGCTCGGCGACGTCGGCGTGCTGGTGAGCCAGCTGCTGCCGGCCTCGGATCCGCTGTCGGCCTACGGCGCGCGACTGCAGGCCGAACCGCTGGGACACCAGCGGCTGCACGGCTACCTGTCGGGTTCGATCGACGCGGTGCTGCGGGTTCCGGATAAGAGCGGCCACAAATACCTGGTCGTGGACTACAAGACCAACCGGCTGGGCGACTTCGGCACCGAGAACACCGCGGCGGACTACACGGCGCCGCGGCTCGCCGAGGCCATGATGCATTCCGACTACCCGTTGCAGGCATTGCTGTATTCGGTTGTGCTGCATCGGTTCCTGCGGTGGCGGCTGCCCGGCTACGAGCCCGCCCGGCATCTGGGCGGCGTGGCCTATCTGTTCGTCCGGGGCATGTGCGGCCCGGCGACCCCCGTGGTCGACAGTCACCCGTGCGGCGTGTTCAGCTGGCAGCCGCCGGTCGAGCTGGTGAGCCGCCTTTCCGACCTGTTGGACCGAGGGACGGCAGCATGACGGCACCACTGGAGGCAACACCGGACCGGCTGCCCGACCCCATGGACTGGCGGCAGGTGCCCGCGGCCACCGGGCTGCTGGCGACCTTCAACGCCGCCGGCGTGCTGAACGCCGCCGATGTGCATGTGGCCCAGCGGTGTTGCGCGCTGGCCGAGGAGACGCGCGATGTCGTCGCCCTCGCGGTCGGGCTGGCGGTCCGGGCGCTGTGGGAAGGCTCGGTGTGCGTCGACCTCACCACCGTCGCCGACGACATCGGCGGTGACCTGCCCTGGCCGGCACCCGGCGAGCTGATCGCCGCCGTTGCGGACAGTCCGTTGACGGGCAAGGCCATCCGGCTGGACCACGAGCGGTTGCTGTACCTGGACCGTTACTGGCGCGAAGAACAGCAGGTGTGCACCGACCTGCTGGCACTGTCGGCGCAACCGTCGCGGTCGGTCGACGACACCGAACTCGAACGGCTCTTCCCGCCACCGGGTTACGCCGAACAGCGGGCCGCTGCACAACTGGCGCTGACGCAGCCGGTGACGGTGCTGACCGGTGGCCCCGGGACCGGCAAGACGACGACCGTGGCCCGGTTGCTCGCACTGCTGGCGCAGGCCGCGCACCCGGGGCGGCTGCGGATCGCGCTCGCGGCGCCCACCGGAAAGGCTGCCGCCCGGCTGCAGGAGGCCGTCTCGGCCGAGGTGGCCAAACTCGACTCGGCAGACCGGGAACGGCTCAGCGGGCTGCGGGCCGTCACCCTGCACCGGTTGCTCGGCGGGCGACCCGACAGCGCATCGCGGTTCAAGCACCACCGCGGCAACCGGTTGCCGCACGACGTCGTCGTCGTCGACGAGACGTCGATGGTGTCCCTGACGCTCATGGCCCGGTTGCTCGAGGCTGTTCGCCCCGACACCCGGCTGCTGCTGGTCGGCGACCCCGACCAGTTGACCTCGGTGCAGGCGGGTGCCGTGCTGGCCGACCTGGTCGACGGCCTCACCGACCACCCGTCCATACGCATTGCGGCGCTGCACACCACACACCGGTTCGGGGCGTCGATCGGCGGGCTGGCCGAAGCGATCCGGTCCGGTGACGCCGACCAGGTACTCACCCTCCTGCGGGCCGGCGATGCGGCCATCGAGTTCATCGAGGATGCCGAGCCGGCCGCGACGCTGCGACCGGCACTGGTGGGCCACGCGCTGAAGGTGCGTGCCTGCGCGCTGCTCGGCGCCGGGGCCGACGGCCTCACGGCGATGGACGAACACCGCCTGCTGTGCGCGCACCGCGACGGGCCCTACGGCGTGCGGCACTGGAATCGTCAGGTGGAGCGCTGGATCACCGACGAGACCGGGCAGGCCACCTGGTCGCCGTGGTACCCCGGCCGCCCGCTGCTCGTCACCGCCAACGACTACGCGCTGGGCATCTACAACGGCGACACCGGCCTGGTCGCTGCGGGCCCGGACGGTGTCCAGGTGTACATCGCGGGTGCGACTGCGACGCAACGGTTCTCGCCGAGCCGGATCGCCGACGTCGAGACCATGTACGCGCTGACCATCCACAAGAGCCAGGGCTCGCAGGCCGACGAGGTGACGGTGATCCTGCCGCCCGCCGACTCCCGGCTGCTGACCCGCGAGCTGTTCTACACCGCTGTCACGCGCGCGAAGAAGAAGGTGCGCATCGTCGGATCGGCCGACGAGGTGCGGGCCGCGGTGCAGCGGCAGGCGCTGCGCGCGTCGGGCCTGCGGGACCGGCTGCGGGCCGGTACCTAGGGCCGCACCGGGTGCCGGCTCAGGATCGACACCCGGTTGAAGGCGTTTATCGCGGTGGCCACCCAGATCACCGCGGACATCTCGTCGTCGTTCAGTACCGCTCGCGCCCTTGCATATTCGCGTTCGGCGGTGTCGTGGTCGGGCAGCGTCGTGGTGATCTCGGCGAGCCGTAGCGCGGCGCGTTCGTGCTCGGAGAACAGCTCGGTGTCCCGCCAGGCGCGCAGCGTCGCCAGCTGTTTGTCGGTGACGCCGGCCTTGACCGCGCGGCGGTGATGGATCTCCAGGCACGACGGGCAGCCGTTGATCAGCGAGACGCGGGTGTTGATCAGCTCCACCAGCGCCGGCGACAACCCGGCCTCGGCAGCGGTCTTGGTGACCGCGGTCGCGACCGCCACCAACGTCCGGTAGGCGTGGGGCGACTGCTTGTCGATGTGCACGTGCGCGGGGCCCGGTTCGGTGATGTCCATTGCCTACTTTCAGGTTGTGGCCAGGACGGCGCAGGTATGGTCTGAGCGAACGCGACGATGGTACGCAGCCGGGAAGGCGAATCGTGAGCAATCTTGAGGCAGACCCCGTCGAATACGACTGTGCCGCCGGGCCTCCCAACCGCATCGAGATTCTGGAGCCGCGTGAGGTGCCGCTGGGCGGGCCACGCGCCATGATGGTCCGTCGCACCTTGCCGCAGCGAGACCGCTCGCTGGTCGGCGCGTGGTGTTTCGCCGACCACTACGGCCCGGAAGACGTGCGCGTCAAGGCCGGGATGGATGTTCCGCCGCACCCGCACACGGGTCTGCAGACGGTCAGCTGGTTGTTCAGCGGCGAGATCGAACACCGCGATTCGCATGGCATCCACGAGATGGTGCGGCCCGGTGAGCTGAACCTGATGACGGCCGGCGCCGGCATCTGTCACTCCGAGGTCTCCACCCCGGCGACGACGATCCTGCACGGCGTCCAGCTGTGGGTCGCACTGCCCGACGCCGCCCGCCACGGTCCCCGCAACTTCGACCACTATGCGCCACAGCCGGTTTCCTTCGGCGGCGCCACGGTGTCGGTGTTCCTGGGGGCGCTGGCCGGGCAGCGGTCACCGGTGCACACGCATACGCCGCTGCTCGGTGCGCAGGTCGATCTGCCCGCCGGCGCCACCGTCGAGTTCGACGTCGACCCCACCTTCGAGCACGCCGTGCTGCTCGACCAGGGCGCGCTGACCGTCGCCGATACGCCGGTGCAGCCGTACGAAATGGCTTATCAGGGCGTCGGATCCACGCATCTGACCCTCGCCAACACCGGAGCCGAACCGGCTCGGGCCGTCATTCTCGGCGGCACGCCGTTCACCGAAGAACTGCTGATGTGGTGGAACTTCGTCGGACGCACGCACGACGAGATCGTCGAATATCGCAATCAATGGCAGGCCGAGTCGGAACAGTTCGGTGAAGTCCTCGGTTATCAGGGTGAGCCGGCGCGGTTGCCCGCTCCCCCGCTACCGACCACCCGTCTGGTCCCGCGGAAACCACCCACCGGAGGAAAGGCCCGAGTGATGCTCACCGACAAGAACGGCGAACCTGTCGAGGTGACCCAGGAAGCCGACCGATTCAGCATCGCGGTCGACGGAAAGCCCGTGGGGCTCACGGCTTTCATCGAGCACGGCGAGCAGCGGGTTTTCTACCACACCGAGATCGATCCGGCGTTCGGCGGGCGCGGGCTGGCCAGCGTCCTGATCGCTCAGGCGCTGGCGACCACGCGGCAGCAGGGCAAGCGCATCGTGGCGATCTGCCCGATGGTCAAGGCGTACGTCGAGAAGCACCACGACTTCGACGACATCCTCGATCCGCGGACGCCGGAGATTCTGCGGCTGCTGCCGCGCTAGGCCTCAGCCGATCAGCCCGCGTGCAGACGCCGTTCGGGATGTTCGGCCAGCCACCGTTCCTCGACTCGCTTGACCCGCAGATGCTCGAACGTGATGACGAGCGCTCCCGCGGTGACCAGCGCGCCGGCGATGAGGCCGAGCGGTAGCTCGAGCCCCGTGTGACCGAACGCGGTTGCGAAGACGAAGCCGGCGATGGTGACGATGCCGAGTGCGATCAGGCCCAGGCCAGGCAGCCACAACGTGTCGATGAAGGATTCACCGGCATGCGGCTGGGTGGTTCGGGAATGATCCACCGGATCATGGTGTGCGCCCTTCATTCGCATCTCCCTCCTTGCCGAAGATGCCCTCAGGCTACGCCCGAATCCGGGCCATTGTGAGATAGTTCACACTTGGCCGTGACTGTCTTCGCGCGGTAGCTAGCGCGGCGGCAGCGGGGCCGCGACGGGCGCCGCGGTCATGGGCGGCGGCGGCAGGGCGGAGCCGCGGACCCATTGATCCCACGGCATGCTCCAGTCGCCGTTCTGGCTCAGCATCTGCGGCGGGCCACCGGTGTACTTGATCTCGACGACGTCGCCGGGCACGGAGAAGTCGTAGAACCACTTGGCATTCTCGCTGTTGAGGTTGAGGCAGCCGTGCGAGGTGTTCTGTTTGCCCTGCGCCCAGATGGTGGAGTTCAGCTGGTGCAGGTAGATGCCGTCATGGCTGATCCGGGTGGCCCACGGGATGGTCTCCTTGTAGCCGAGGCGGCTACTGGTCGGCAATCCGAACGTCGACGAGTCCATGATCACCGGGTTGGCCTTGTCCATCACTGTGTAGACACCGGGCGGGGTCCAGAACGAGATGACGGTGTTGCCGATCGTCTCGGTGCCGCCCATGCCCATCGAGGTCGGCATGGTGCGCACCAGTTGGCCGTTGTCGAAGACGCTGACCTGGTGGGTGTGGTCGTCGGCGACGGAGACGTGGGCGTTGCCGATCCGGAACGAGACATGCTCGTCCTGCTGGCCGTAGGTGTCCTCGCCCAGCCGGACGCCGTAAATCTTGGCCGCGACGCTGACCGTGGTGTTCGGCGCGTAGTACTTCTCCGGCCGCCAATGGGCGTTGGCGTCGTCGACCCAGTGCCACGAGCCGGTGACCGGCGGGTTGGTGGTGACGACGAGGTTGCGCTCCGCGGCGGCCTTGTCCTCGATCTTCTCGTCGAAGTGCGCGGTGACCACGACGCCGACGCCGTAGGTTCCGCCCTCCTGCAGCTGCGCACCGGAAACGGTGTTGAGGTACACCGCCGTCTGGTAGGTGGGGTCCAGCGTGGTGAAGCTCGACGTCTGCCGCGACGGCATGCCGGAGGGGCCGCGCGCCTCGATGGTCATCGTGTACTTGCGGCCGTAGCCCAGTTGCTCGGCGGGCGTCCAGGTCTTGGCGTCGGGTGAGAGCGTCCCGGGAATCTCTTTTCCGGCGCCGTTGACCATCGACACGGCGGTGATGGTGCCGCTCGCCGCGGTGACGTTCACGGGCGCCGCGGGGCTGACGTTCTTCGCCCCGCCGGCCGGCGAGACGCGCACGACGGCGGGCTCGGGAGCGGCGGGCTGCGACACGGACAGGTCGCGCGACGCGGCGACCACCTTGCAACCTTCCTGGCAGCGCGACGTCGACGACACCACGGTCCCACCGAGCACGGCAAGGACGGCCAACGCAGCGGCCAGCCAGGCGCCACGAACACGGCGGGATGAGGTCAACACAGCTCCAAAGTTCGGCTTCGGCCAGGGATTGTCGGATGGATGTACTCGAGGTACTGCATCAGAGTAAGCGGTCGGCCGGGCTCTTTGCACGTCGGATGGAGCTCGTCTCGATTTCACCAGAGCGGCACTTCGGCGTGTCGGCTGGCAAACGCCCGCCGATGTGTGATAGGCCCCGATTCCCGCTGATTTCAGCATCGCCGGGCGGCGCCGCGCTGACCAGGCAATTCAGCCAAAGATGGTGCCCACCAACATGTTTGGGCAACACCACCGCGCCCGCGGCCGAATACCCTCCGCGACAAAGCAATTCACGACGCAGAGCGGGCTCTGCGTCGTGAACGGTGGACGGGCCGCGGGGCTACTGCGCCGCGAATCGATTGAGGGTGCCGCCATGCATCGCGCGACCTGCGCGGGCCTGCCGGAAGCCGATCAGCCCACCGGCGCCGGTCAGCACCAACAGGCCGGTGAAACCCGGAACCGCGACAGCGGCGACCTCACTCAGGCCGGCCGCGCGGAGGTCGTCGGAATAGCCGGCCCGGTACGGCGCCGCCGCGACGATCGCGTTGTCGGCCGCGAACACCCGGTCAGCCGGCGCGGGGGCGCGCCCCGGCAGTTCCCCGGTGCCGCCGGAGTGGCCGGCGAAACGCGAATCCGTCTGCGCCCCGCCGGATGCCGGTAGCTCGACGCGGGTCCCGAAATCGCGGCCGGTGGACACGGCGCGCGGCACTCCGGCCACCGGCGTGCCGACCGGCGACGACAGCTCGGCCACGGCGGAGGCCCACCCGTCGACCACGGGCAGCGCTTGCGCGACAGCAAACCCCGGCAACGCGGCCACGGTTCGGATCGGTTCACCCAAAGCTGCCGGCAGCGGCCCCGTCAGCGCCGTCACCGGCGCCAGTGGCGCATCCGCCACGACGAGTGCGGTCTGACCGGCCGCGGCACTCGCCGCGGCCAACGGAACGGAGACCGACTGGACCGACGGCGCGGTGGCGGGAGTTTCGGCAATGCTCGCGGGTTCGCTGGCCGGTGCGCTCTGCGTCGTGTTCACGACGCCCGAAGGCAGGGCGGCCGACGTGCTCGAGGACGACGTCGCCGACGAGATGTTGGAGCCGTTGCGGCCGTCACCGAATTTGGGCGTCAGTTGCTGGGCCGGAGACGGCGTGACTCCGAAGCCGGTGAGCGCACCGGTTCCGACAGTGGTGGCGGTGGTGGTCAGCCCGCCGAACGCCTTGCGGAGGTCCCCGAGGGTAGACAGGCCCGGGCGCGACGTTCCCGAGCTGTCCCCACCTGCATCACCAGAAACACTGGGAGAGAGCGGCATATCCATCGGTGCAGCGCTCGCCACGCCGACACTGATAACCGGTGCGGCGACCAGCCAGGTCACCGCTGCCATGCGCAGGTGCGTCGCCACGCTGCATCCATCCTCTCGAAGCCGACTGCCGGCGGCCTCTGTCTAGTTTGCCACGAGAATTTGCTGTTGCGAAAATTTTCGTGACATCAACAACCATATTAGGGCAGTCGGCGCGAGAAATCAGAACGGCACAGTCGGCAGGTACTTGCCATCCAGGGTGATGACGGCGCGTTCGCCACCGTCAGGGTCAGCAACCTTCTGCACATCGAGCCGGAAGTTGATGGCGGAGATGATGCCGTCACCGAACTGCTCATGGACCAGCGCCTTGAGTGTCGTGCCGTAGACCTGCAGCATCTCGTAGAACCGGTAGATGGTCGGGTCGGTGGGCACGCCACCGGGGATGGACCCGCGGGTCGGGATGGTCTGCAGCAACCGCACCGCGGCATCGTCCAGGCCCAGCAGGTCACCCACGGCCTTGGCCGACTCTTCCGGAAGCGCGTGCTGGCCGAGGACGGCGGCCGTCGTGAAGGCCACCGATAGGCCGGCCGCGTCGGCGATCTGCTGCCAGGACAGGTCCTTGCGGGTCTTGGCTTCGACGGCCGTGGCGGCGAGGAGCTGGCGGGCGGTCGGGTCGAACTGTGCGTGGATCATGACGGGACTTCCTTCCGGAGGGCGGGTGGTGTTTCGAGCGGGTGTCAGTGCTGCGCCCAGGTGCCGTACGGCACCATCGGGTTGGTGCCGAACGGCACGTAGGGGTTGGCACCGCCGATGAAGGTGTCCTGTGCGTACACGGGAACCGGGCCGGGAAGTGCCACCGTCCCGCCGTTGTCGGCCGATGCCGGAGCGGCCAGGCCGATCGTGAGCGCGGCGAATGCGCCGACGGCCAACCCGGTTGTCATGGCGCCGAGGCTGTTCTTCTTCATGATGGTGTTTCCTTAAGTTCGTAGTTGCAGTTATTTCGTGATGTTGTGACGGTTACGTTGAACTGCGACCCGGGTGGGTCGGGTG